>NZ_JBFULI010000006.1:0-171905 GCF_056400405.1 Pseudomonas sp. P5_B3
TCGGTCATTGCCTTCGGCAAGCTGGCCGGCAAGTACAAGTTCCGCCTGTTCCAGGGTGCACCGGTCCAGTTCAGCGGCCAGCACAAGCTGAACCTGCTGCTGGGTCTGGCCACACTGGGCCTGGGCGTGACCTTCATGCTCACCGGTGACTACACCGCTTTCGCCGTGATGCTGGCCCTGGCCTTCGTGCTCGGCGTGCTGATCATCATCCCGATTGGTGGCGCCGACATGCCCGTGGTCGTGTCGATGCTCAACAGCTACTCCGGCTGGGCGGCGGCGGGCATCGGCTTCTCGCTGAACAACTCGATGCTGATCATCGCCGGTTCGCTGGTGGGCTCAAGCGGTGCGATCCTCTCGTACATCATGTGCAAGGCGATGAACCGTTCGTTCTTCAACGTCCTGCTCGGTGGTTTCGGCAACACGGCGGAGGCGGCCGGCCCGGCGGGCTCGAAAGAAGCCCGGCCGGTGAAATCCGGTTCGGCCGACGACGCGACCTTCCTGCTGACCAACGCCGACACCGTGATCATCGTGCCGGGCTACGGCCTGGCGGTCGCGCGGGCSCAGCATGCACTGAAGGAACTGACCGAGAAGCTGACCCATCGCGGCGTGACCGTGAAGTACGCGATCCACCCGGTGGCCGGTCGCATGCCGGGGCACATGAACGTGTTGCTGGCCGAGGCCGAAGTRCCTTACGACCAGGTGTTCGAGATGGACGACATCAACTCCGAGTTCGGCCAGGCCGACGTGGTGCTGGTGCTGGGSGCCAACGACGTGGTCAACCCGGCGGCGAAGAACGATCCGAAATCGCCGATTGCCGGCATGCCGATCCTCGAGGCGTTCAAGGCCAAGACCATCATCGTCAACAAGCGCTCGATGGCCAGCGGCTATGCCGGTCTGGACAACGAACTGTTCTACCTGGACAAGACCATGATGGTGTTCGGCGACGCGAAGAAAGTCATCGAAGACATGGTCAAGGCCGTCGAGTAAAACCTGCCCAGCCCCTCCCAAAAAACCCCGGCCATTGACAGGACGGGGTTAATGGGAGGGTGAAGCCCACCCACTCACCAGTGAAGTCTGCTCGACGACGCTTACTATAAAAATCGCCGCTCCCTTATTGCGGCCATTGTTCGAGCAGTATTGAAACGAATTTCTCCGCTGCGGGGGATAGTGATGCCCCCCGACGGTAAACCAACCCCAACGATCGATTCACCACAGGCTCTATCAAAGGGACGCTTACCAGCGTTGGGTGATCCCCGGCAGGCATTGCCAGACTTGGCATCGCCGATACGCCGAGCCCAGCCTCTACCAGGCCCAGAGAAGTAGACAAGTGCTGTACCTCGTAGAACCACTGTGGGCGCCAGCTCAAGCCTGATAAAGCGTGATCCAGCAGCATACGGTTTCCGCTCAGGCGACCAACGCCGATAAGACGATAATCGCTGAGCTCAGACCAAGTCACCGAGCTACGTTCAGCCAACTCATGATCACGCCTGCAGGCCAACACAAAAGGTTCATTCACTAATGGCACGAACTCGATATCCGGGTGCTGGCCGCTCATCATATTGATGCCGAAATCGGCTTCGCCCCGCAGGACCGCCTCAAGGCCTTCATTCGCACTAAGGTCCAGCAGTCGGATTCGAATTTTAGGATAGCGCTCGTTGTACAGGCGGATCACCGAAGGCAGAAAGTAGAATGCGGCAGTCGGAATACACGCCAGGGTCACCCTGCCAATTTGACGTTCCGCGAGCTCGCGGATATTGAGAATCGACTCATCGAAATCGTCCAGTAATCGCCGTGCCTTAGGCAGAAAATCTCTACCTACGCTGGTCAGGCTGACCTTGCGCGTTGTGCGATCGAGCAATGCGGTTCCCAACCCTTCTTCCAGCTTTTTGATTCGCCGGCTCAAGGCTGGCTGAGACAGATGCAGGGCATCAGCCGCTTCGTGAAAACTGCCCAGTTCGGCAATCTTCACGAAAGATCGTATGTCATTAAGCTCATAGTCCATTTTTTGTCACGCCAGCAACGAGGATGGATAGCAATCTATCTCAATTTAATAATTCGTCAAACGCAATAATAGCGACGATATTTGCATTGGAAACATTTTTTAAAGCCTGACACTCTTGCCTTCAGAACATCAATTACCCCGATTGATCAACAAGAGTCTGTGTCATGCAAAGAATTCCCTGTGTGCTAATGCGCGGCGGTACCTCCAAAGGCCCGGTATTTCTCGCTTGGGATTTACCTGCATCCATCGAAGCCCGTGACGAGCTGCTGCTCAACCTGATGGGCTCAGGTCATGAGCTGGAAATCGATGGCATCGGCGGCGGCAGCCCGCAAACCAGCAAAGTAGCTATCGTCAGCCCTTCGTTGCACCCAGACGCGGATGTCGACTATCTGTTCGTACAAGTGATGGTTTCACAACGTCGGGTAGATACCGCACCCAACTGCGGCAACATGCTTTGTGCCGTTGGCCCGTTTGCTATTGAACAGGGCTTGGTCAAGGCGTCCCGCGAGCGTACTCGTGTGCGCATTCGCAATTTGAACACAGGGACATTTGTGAATTCCGAGGTGCAGACCCCGGATGGCAAAGTCAGTTACGAGGGAGAGACTGCAATCGACGGCGTGCCGGGTACCGCTGCTCCGGTGCAACTGACCTTCCTCGATGCAGCCGGCAGCAAGACTGGCAAACTCTTCCCTACAGGAAACACACAGGATGTGATCGATAACGTTCCTGTGACCTGCATCGACATGGCAATGCCAATGCTTCTTGTCGAAGCTGGCCAGTTGGGCAAACGTGGAGATGAAAGCCCGGCCGAACTGGACGCCGACAAGGAATTTTTGCGGCGCCTCGAGTCGTTGCGACTTCAAGCAGGCCTCGCAATGGGTCTAGGTGATGTCAGCGACAAGGTAATTCCCAAACCCGTATTGGTATCACCGGCTAAAGCCGGTGGCACGATCCAGGTTCGCTACTTCATGCCACACAACTGCCACCGTGCCCTTGCCATTACTGGCTCCATCGGCCTGGCCACCGCTTGCGTCACTGAAGGCAGCGTAGTCGCGCAGATGCTGGGTGGAATCAGTACCCCTCGTCTGGAAAATGTTCGAATCGAGCATCCAAGCGGCGCAATTGACGTCGTGTTGTCCTACACCGGTGCCAAGGGTGAGACCATTCGCGCCTCAGTCGTACGCACGGCACGCAGGCTATTCGCCGGTTACGTTTACGCCACCGCCTCTGCGCGACTTGCCGGATAGACCCGGTAGTCGTTGGCATTTTTGCATCAGCACAATTCTAAAAATGGGTGATGCCATGAAAGTTGTTAAATCGCTCTATTTCCAGATTCTCTGCGCTGTCCTGCTGGGCGTAATCGTCGGGCATTTCTGGGCTCAGCAAGCTATCGCTCTCAAACCGCTCGGTGATGCCTTCATCAAGCTGATCAAGATGATGATTGCACCTGTCGTGTTCTGCACCATCGTCACCGGTATTGCCGGGATGAGTGACAAGCGTTCACTCGGTCGCTTGCTCAGCAAGACCATGTTGCTGTTTCTTGGGTTGACGGTGATCAGCCTGATCATCGGCCTGGTCGCGGTCTATGTGTTCAAGCCTGGCGCCGGCATGAACATTGATCCGAGTCAGTTGAGCACTAGCGGACTGGCTCAATACACCGAGTCGGCTGCGCAGCTGGGGGTGGTCGAGTTTTTCATGCACATCATCCCCGATACCTTTATCGGTGCATTCAGCAAAGGTGAAGTACTGCCGGTGCTGTTCATTGCGGTGTTGTCTGGCTTTGCCCTGTCCTCGCTTGGCGAGCGTGGCAAGCCGGTGCTTGACGTTCTTGAAGCAGCGTCGCACATGGTCTTCAAAATTTTCTCTTACCTGATGCGTTTTGCACCCATCGGCGCTTTCGGCGCGTTGGCGTTCACGGTAGGGCAGTACGGCATCACTTCGCTTGGTTCGCTGGCGAAATTGATCATGACTTTGTACATCGCCTGCGGTTTCTTTGTTTTCGTGGTGCTGGGAAGCATTTGTCGCGCTAATGGCTTCAGTCTCTGGAAGCTGTTGCGATACTTCCGTGAGGAGTTTCTGGTGGTGCTGGGGACTTCTTCCACCGAACCTGTGATGCCACGCATGCTGGAGAAACTCGAAGCCTTGGGTTGCAAAAAAGGCGTGGTGGGTCTGGTGCTGCCGACTGGTTATTCGTTCAACCTGGATGGCACTGCCATCTATCTGTCGCTGGCCGCCATTTTTATTGCCCAAGCCTGCAACATCGACCTCACCCTCACCCAGACCATCACCATGTTGGCGATCATGCTCTTGTCCTCAAAAGGAGCCGCTGGGGTTACCGGCAGCGGTTTTGTCGCACTGGCATCTACGCTGACCGTGATGCACGACATTCCGTTGGCCGGCTTGGCCTTGCTGATTGGCATCGATCGATTCATGTCTGAGGCACGTGCACTGACCAGCCTGGCCAGCAATGCTGTGGCAACTGTCGTGATCTCTATCTCGGAAAATGCTTGCAACCGGGAAACGCTGATCCAGACCCTGGACGGAAAACCTGTTCCGGCTGAGGAGCTGGCCAAGAAAGAATCCTGGGAAGACCTGAAAGTCGCCAAGAACGCCAAGATCGGATAGTCCCTACTCCTGACTTTACTCAAAACCCACCCGCCAGGCACCGTTGATCGTGTCGCTTAGCGGGTTGGGGTGCGTATGCCTCGGCGTCAGCCACTCTAACGATAACAACAAGAGAATCGTTCTATGCTCGCTTTCCTTGGCTTAGCCATGGTGGTCGTATTCACCGTCCTCATAATGACTAAGCGTCTGTCGCCCATTGTCGCACTGACTGTTGTACCCATCGTATTCGCCATCATCGGTGGCTTTGGCGGTACCACCGGCAAGATGATGCTCGACGGCCTGAAAATGGTCGCCCCTTCAGCCGCACTCCTTTTATTCGCAATCCTGTTCTTTGGTTTGATGATCGACGCCGGTTTGTTCGACCCACTGATTCGCAAAATTTTGAAGCGAGTCAATGGTGACCCAATGAAGATCGCTGTTGGCACTGCCCTCCTCTCCTTGCTTGTAGCTTTGGACGGTGACGGCACAACCACTTACATGATTACTTGCGCGGCAGTGCTGCCGCTGTACAAGCGTATTGGCATGAACCCGATGATATTAGCGACCATCGCTATGTTGTCTCTTAGCATTATGAGTGGCATGACGCCATGGGGCGGCCCCGCGACTCGCGCGATCGCGGCATTGGGCCTCGATGCGGGTAAATACTTCGTGCCCTTGCTACCGACCATGATTGGTGGTGCGATGTGGGTAGTCTTTACCGCGTTTTTGCTGGGCCGTGCCGAGCGTAAGCGTATCGGCAATGTTCAGCTGCAAAGTGGTGGCGGCGATTGCTACATCGAGGCGATTCTTGAGGACACACCGCACAAGCGTCCCAAGCTTGCGTACATCAACCTGCTACTCGTAGCTGCAGTGATGGCGGCTCTCGTGATGGGGCTGATGCACTCCGCGATTCTGTTCCTGATCGGCTTCGTTCTGGCGCTGATGATCAACTATCCACAATTGGACATTCAGAAAGAACGCATCCTTGCCCATTCGGGCAACGCCATAACCGTCGTGTTACTGGTGTTCGCAGCCGGGATTTTTGCCGGGATTTTTTCTGGTACAAAAATGGTCGACGCCTTGGCCCAAACCCTCGTCGACTGGATTCCGCCGTCCTGGGGGCACCTGTTCCCACTGGTCGTTGCGATCACCAGCATGCCGCTGACTTTCGTGCTGTCTAACGACGCCTACTATTTTGGCGTATTGCCGATCCTGGCCAATGCGGCCGCAGCTTATGGCATTGATCCCGTGGAGATCGCCCGGGCGTCTATTCTCGGACAGCCTGTACACCTGATGAGCCCACTGGTCGCTTCTACTCTGTTGCTGGTGGGAATGGTCGACCGCGATATTGGCGACTTCCAGAAAGCCACCGTCAAATGGGCGGTGCTCACCTCCCTGGTGGTTACTGCACTGGCCTTGTTAACCGGGGCAATCAGCCTGTTCACCTGATTCACCCAAATCTTATGCCGTCTTCCAACGAGCCTCACTAGCGAGGCGCGCGCTGTCCTGCACTCTAAATAACAACAATGAGTAATTTGCCATGAGTTTTTTGCATTCCCGTCAGGCTTTGTTTTGCGTTTTAGGTTTGTTGCCAATGGCCGGTGCCAGCGCCGAAGGCTTTATCGATGACAGCAAACTTAAACTGCAACTACGAAATGTGTATTTCAATGAAAACTTTCGTGACGAGCACGGCATGAGCGCACGAGCAGCGAGAACCGCAAAAAGTGAGCGAACTGAGTGGGCTCAAGGATTCTTGCTGGACTATCAGTCAGGATTTACACAAGGGACGATGGGGTTTGGCATTGATGCCCTTGGTCTGTTTGGGGTCAAGCTCGACTCAGGCCGTGGCCGTAGCGGTACCGGACTATTGCCGGTTCATGATGACGGTCGGGCGGCCGACGAGTTTGCCAGTGCCGGTGTTACAGCAAAAGCACGGCTTGCAAAGACCACCGTCAAATACGGCACCTTGCTGCCCAAGACCCCTGTGCTGATTTACAACGATGCGAGATTGTTGCCACAGACCTATCAAGGCACCCAAATAAGCAGCAGCGACATAGAAAACCTTACCGTCACCGGAGGATACCTGGACCGTTTCAAACTCCGGGACTCTACCGACAGCATGCCGATCGTACCTGACGGTTTCAGTGGGGATAAATCAGGAGATTTCAGCTACGCCGGTGCCGAATATAAATTGGGCAAGGACCTCCGTCTGAGCTATTTCTATGGCGAGCTCGATAACTTTTATCGCCAGAACTTCGCAGGCATCCAACACGACTTGCCCTTGGCCGGTGGAGTGCTCACCAGTGACTTGCGCTACTTCCATAGCGCTGATACTGGATCTGCCTTCGACGGCAAAATCGACAACGACATGCTCAGTGGCCAACTGTCATATGCCATCGCGGGCCATACGATGGGGGGTGGCTATCAGACTCTTAGCGGCGATGCAGGCTTACCCTTCATCAGTGGTGCTACCGTCTATTCATTCAGTAACGCTGGCATTGGCAAATTCATTGAGGAAGACGAGAAGACCTGGATGCTTAATTACGGCTACAACTTCGCGGCCGCAGGCGTGCCTGGTTTGACCTTTTCCACGCGCTACCTGAGTGGCAATGACGGTAAATCCGATACCACCGTCAAGGAATGGGAGCGTGATACCGAGCTGGCTTACGTCGTTCAAGGAGGTTCTTTCAACGGCCTGGGCGTGCGCCTTCGCAACTATGTCTACCGCTCGGATTTTTCCCGGGGGCGTGATAGCAACCGGATCTACCTTACCTACGACATTGTCCTTTGGTAGGACGCGGATCACGACCGGATACCAAGGCTCGGGGCCGCGATCACGAGCCAATCCATTTGAACGAGCGATAAAAGAACCTCCGCCTGAGGCCACTCGAACGATGGCTGCGGATCTCCCCCCGAGGCCGCAATGCACAAAGCACCACTCATGAGCCGACTTTATGACTAGTGTTTTCGACTCCGTTCAACTGTTTTTGACGGCACTTCCAAAAATAACTTCTTGTAGTCGGATGAGAATCGGCCCAAGTGGGTGAATCCCCACTGCATCGCCACCGCAGTAATATTGCCATTGCATCCACCTTCCAGCAGCGCCTGCCTTACCGCTTCCAACCGAAAACGCTTTAAAGCACCGCATGGATGTCTTGAAACTCAGCATTGTTCCCGGCATGAGTTTGCAGATTCATCGCAGCACCACAAGAGTGACAGATCAGGCTACAACCGTACTTTCAACGCCTCGGAATCACTATCCGCATAATGCAAAAATCATCATGAAAACGCACAAAAGAAAACCGCCATGCATGTCCCATAAAGAGTGAGCCGTACCCCCTCAGAAGCGGATAGATATCGCCTCGAATCCGGATAGATGCACCACACAAAAAGGCTTTCAATCGGGGTGAGCCTAAAAACTACAAAAGGGTGTACCTGATGAACAATTCGAGAAGCATTGCGCAGTGGCAAGAATACATTCAGGGCTGCCTGGATTTCCGTCCGGCTGAAGGCATTTACCGCATCGCCCGTGACATGTTCACAGAGCCGGAACTGTTCGACCTGGAGATGGAACTGATCTTCGAGAAGAACTGGATCTACGCCTGCCACGAGAGTGAAATCGCCAACCCCAATGATTTCCTGACGATGCGTGCGGGTCGTCAGCCCATGATCATCACCCGCGATGGCAACAATCAGCTTCACGCGCTGATCAACGCTTGTCAGCATCGGGGCGCGACCCTGACTCGCGTCAGCAAAGGCAACCAGTCCACCTTCACCTGCCCGTTCCACGCCTGGTGTTACAAAAGTGACGGCCGCCTGGTCAAGGTCAAGGCCCCGGGGGAATACCCGGAAGGCTTCGACAAGGCTACCCGCGGCCTGAAGAAAGCACGGATCGAGAGCTACAAAGGCTTCGTCTTCATCAGCCTGGACGTCAACGGCAGCGACTCGCTGCAAGACTACCTCGGCGATGCAAAGGTGTTCTTCGACATGATGGTCGCCCAGTCTCCTACCGGCGAGCTGGAAATACTGCCCGGCAAGTCGACCTACAGCTACGACGGCAATTGGAAACTGCAGCACGAAAACGGTCTGGACGGTTATCACGTCAGCACCGTGCACTACAACTACGTCTCCACGGTGCAACATCGCCAGCAAGTCAATGCCGCCAACGGCGGCGGCTCCAGCACACTGGACTACAGCAAACTGGGTGCCGGTGATGCGGAAACCGACGATGGCTGGTTCTCGTTCAAGAATGGCCACAGCCTCTTGTTCAGCGATATGCCCAACCCGACTGTGCGCGCCGGTTATGCCAGCGTCATGCCGCGCCTGGTGGAGGAATACGGCCAGCAGCAGGCTGAGTGGATGATGCACCGTCTGCGCAACCTCAACATCTACCCAAGCCTGTTCTTCATGGATCAGATCAGCTCGCAACTGCGTATCGTGCGTCCGGTAGCCTGGAACAAGACAGAAATCACCAGCCAGTGCATCGGCGTCAAGGGTGAGTCCGACGCGGACCGGGAAAACCGCATTCGCCAGTTCGAAGACTTCTTCAACGTTTCAGGCATGGGAACCCCCGACGACCTGGTGGAGTTTCGTGAAGCCCAGCGCGGCTTCCAGGCACGCCTTGAGCGCTGGAACGAAGTGTCCCGCGGCAGTGAAAAATGGGTCGAAGGCCCCAATCCCAACAGCGAGGTCCTGGGCATCAGCCCGGTACTGACCGGCACCGAGTTCACCCATGAGGGGCTCTACATCAATCAGCATGGGTCCTGGCAGCGTTTCCTTCTGCAAGGTCTGGAACAAAAAGCCCTGAAGTTGAAGGAGGTGTGAAATGAGTGCACTACAACATTCCATCGAGCAGTTCCTCTACCGCAAAGCCGAACTGTGCGATCAGCAGGATTGGGACGCCTACATCGCCCTCTTCGATGAGCAGAGTGAATTCCACCTGCCGCAATGGGAATCGGAGCATGTGTACACCACCGACCCCAAGCGCAGCATGTCGCTGATTTACTACTCGAACCGCTCTGGTCTTGAAGACCGGGTGTTTCGTCTGCGCACGGGTAAATCGGCGGCGTCAAACCCGATGCCGCGCACCCTGCACCAGATCAGCAATGTGCGAATCAAGGAGCTCGATAACGGCTTGCTTGAAGTCAAGGCAGCCTGGGTCACCCTGTATACCCGACAGGGGTTGTCCGAGCAGTTCTACGGCCATGTGACCTACCACCTTAAAGCGGTCGCAGACAGCTGGAAGATCACTCGCAAGCATATCGTGTTGCTCAACGACACCATCAACTCAGTGCTTGATTTCTATCACCTGTGACCTGCGGAGCACGCTGTCATGAACCATAAAGTCGCTTTCAGCTTCGCCGACGGCAAGACCTCGTTCTTCGAGGTCAAGCCAAACGAGTTGTTGCTCGACGCTGCGCTGCGCAATGGCGTGAACATCCCGCTGGACTGTCGCGAAGGTGTCTGCGGCACCTGTCAGGGGCGCTGCGAATCAGGTCAATACACTCAAGATTATGTCGATGACGAGGCTTTGTCCGTACACGATCTGGCGCAACGCAAGATGCTCTCTTGCCAAACCCGAGTGCAATCGGATGCGTCGTTCTATTTCGATTTCGATTCGAGCTTGTGCAACGCTGGGGCAACTCAATTGTTGCAAGCGGTGATTACCCGAGTGGAGCAGGTTTCAGCCACGACCGCGATCCTTCATCTGGACGCTTGCTCCAGCCAGCAGCAATTGGATTTTCTTCCGGGACAATACGCGCGCCTGCATGTACCTGGAACCAGTGAGTGGCGCTCCTATTCTTTTGCCAACCGACCCAATCCCACTAACCAGCTTCAATTTCTCATCCGCCTCCTGCCGGATGGCGTGATGAGCAACTTCATTCGTGAGCATTGCCAACCCGGTCAAACCATCGAGTTCGAAGCCCCTTTGGGTAGCTTTTATCTACGCCAGGTGACCAAGCCTCTGGTACTGGTCGCAGGAGGTACCGGCCTGTCGGCTTTCCTCGGGATGCTGGATAACATCGCGGAAAAAGGTGGCTGTGGGCACCCGATCCAACTGTTCTATGGTGTCACTCAGGACAATGACCTGTGCGAAACCCAACGACTGGCGGACTATCGCGAACGTATCGTGGATTTCGACTACCACCTCATCGTGTCGAGGCCATCAGAGCAGTGGAAAGGGAAAACCGGATGGATTCCTGATCACTTTGACCGCAATGCGTTTGAGGCTGATCCATTCGATATTTACCTGTGCGGCCCTCCGCCAATGGTGGAAGCAGTCAAGACCTGGTTCATCGAGCAGCAAATCGAAAAATTCCAGATGTTTTACGAGAAGTTCATCGAGAGCAATTCAAAACATTAAGAACCATGGGGAGTATCTGGAATCGACCAGATACTCCCCTAATTCCAGTCAGTTAAGCGTTGGCTGCGATCTTTTAATAACGCCTCGGTCTAGAGCCTTACACTGGCAAACGTCGACTCATTGCGCGCCTGGCTCAGCGCCGACAACGGTCCGGACAGCGGCGACAGCACCAGGGCCTGTGGCAGCGGCGTCATCGCGACTTGTTGTGTGGTGTTGGAACTTACACGCTCGTCGCGTGGCGGAATACCGTAGTACTCGCGGTAGCACTTGGAGAAGTGCGGCGTGGACACGAAACCACAGACCGACGCCACTTCGATGATCGACATCGGCGTTTGCTTGAGCAATTGCCGCGCGCGGATCAGGCGCAGCTTGAGGTAGTAACGCGATGGCGAGCAGTGCAGGTACTTCTGGAATAGCCGCTCCAGCTGACGACGGGACACCGCGACATACACCGCCAGTTCGTCGAGGTCGATCGGCTCTTCGAGGTTGGCATCCATCAGCGCCACGATTTCCTGCAACTTCGGCTGGTTGGTGCCGAGCATGTGCTTGAGTGGCACGCGTTGGTGATCCTGCTCGTTGCGAATGCGCTCGTAGACGAACATTTCCGAAATGGCCGCCGACAGTTCACGCCCGTGATCGCGGCTGATCAGGTGCAGCATCATATCCAGTGGCGCGGTGCCGCCGGAGCTGGTGAAGCGGTTCCGGTCGAGGGTGAACAGCCGGGTGCTCATGGTCACCCGAGGAAAGGCTTCCTGCATCGCCGCCAGGCATTCCCAGTGCACACTGCAATCGAATCCATCCAGCAAGCCGGCACCGGCCAGCGCCCAGCTACCGGTGCACACCGCGCCCAAGCGTTTGGACTGACGTGCCTGACTCTGCAGCCACGACACGTGTGCGCGGGTCACCGTGCGTTGAATGCCGATCCCGCCACAGACAATCACAATGTCGAGCGGCGGCGCTTTGTGCATGGCGGCGTCAGGCGTGATCTGCAGACCGTCACTGGCCCAGACTTGACCGCCATCGACGGTGAGCGTGGTCCAGCGATACAGCTCGCGGCCGGATAACTGATTCGCCATGCGCAGGGGTTCCACTGCGGACGCCAGGGAAATCAGCGTGAAATTGTCCAGCAGCAGAAAGCCGATGGATTGAGGCGCACGGTTCTGGGGTTGGGCCCCGGAGTTGAACGTCGTCATCGCGGTATTTCCTCACACAAAGCGGGTAAACGGCCTCAGGCGCAGGCTCTTTTTATTGCTCGTCCGGCGAGCTATTTGTATTTACCTGCAAAACTCACACCCAACTTCAATGGATCCTTCCATGCGTTCAAAAAACGACACTCCAATGTCTCTATCTCGATGGTCGCAAGGGGTAAGGTTAAAAGCGAAGGAGATGTGGTCAACCACTCTACTCATTGGCAGTGGGCAATAAGGTAGCGTTTTTGGGAGGGAATGACCGAAAACGATCACTTGCTTGCTACCGACATGCACAGGTCGGTTTTCGAAAAGAACAATGAGCGATGACGTTAGTGATTGCAGCAACCTGAAGGTTGTCCTCGACTTCAAGGATCACCTGGATGTGAAGAGCAGTGCTCCGTTGGTGAGCCGCCTCAACAGCCTCAACACCAAAGTCGACCTGAAAGTACCGCAAACGGCGACCCTCAGCCTGTACCGGCAACTGGATACGCAATGGTCTATTCTGGCCACAGTCAATTGGCAGGATTGGTCGAAATTCGGCGACATCGGCATTGACGTAGACACTTCCAGAACCGTTTCACATGGACACTCACAACGCCAGCTTGCACAAAACCAACGAGGTGGAAATGAACAGGAAGTCTAACAGGGGCTGGACAATGGCTGCGGCGGTCGTCGTCGTAGGTTCAACGCTTTTCGCGGGGTGTGCGGGCAAGAACGACCCGATCGCGCAGGCAGACAAGGCGGATGTGGCCAAGGGCGTGGCTGCGCCGAGTCTCGAGCAAACCAAGGCGATCGCCGAGGAAGGCTTTATCTACGGCTTGCCGCTGGTCATGAACTACGCCGTGATGAACGAATTCGCGGTGGACTCCAAGTCCAGCCAGTTCAAGGCCCCCTTCAACCAACTGCACAACGATCATAAGGTCGCGACCCCCGCTGACACAGCCATCATTACACCCAACAGCGACACGCCGTACTCCTTTCTCTGGGCCGACCTGCGCGCAGAGCCGCTGGTGATCACCGTGCCGGCCGTCTCCAAAAAGCGCTACTACTCGGTTCAGCTGATCGACGGCAACACCTATAACTACGGTTACATCGGCAGCCGGGCAACGGCCAGCGCACCCGGGAGCTATCTGATCGCAGGCCCCGACTGGAAGGGTGCGACACCTCCAGGCATCGACAAGGTGTTCAGCTCCACGACCCCTTTCGCACTGACGCTGATCCGCACCCAGCTGTTCAATCCGGACGACATGCCAAATGTCGAGAAGCTGCAAGCGGGTTACAAGGTCCAGCCGCTGTCCGCGTTCCTCCATCAACCCGCGCCGTCCGCTGCGCCGAAGATTGCTTTCGTGCCGGCCACCACTGAGGGCATCAAGGCCAACTTCTTCGAGTACCTGTCGGCCGCGTTGGAGTATGTGCCAGCATCGGCTGAGAACAAGGCGATCCGGGCGAAGCTGGCCAGCATCGGCGTAGGCCCCGGTCGCAGCTTCGAATTCAAAGACCTCTCGCTCGAGCACAAGGCCGTGGTCCTGCTCGGGATGAAGGCCGGCGACGATAAGGTCGACAAGTTTCTCTCGAGCGGAATGAAGAATATCAACGGCTGGAGCGTCGGCGCGTTCTTCGGCGACCAGGCGTTCTACAAAGGCGACTGGCTGATGCGGGCTGGCGCCGCGAAGGCGGGTCTCTACGGTAATGACGCCGCCGAGGCGATGTACCCCATTACGCGTACCGACGGCACCGGCCAGACGTTGAATACCGGCAAGCACAACTACACGCTCACCTTCCCCGCCGGCAAACTGCCACCCGTCAATGCCTTCTGGTCGGTGACCATGTACGACGGCAAGAGCCAACTGCTGATCAAGAACCCGATCAACCGCTACCTGATCAATTCGCCGATGCTGTCGGCCATGAAGAAGAACGCGGATGGTTCACTGACCCTGTACATCCAGAAGGATTCGCCAGGCAAGACCAAGGAGTCCAACTGGTTGCCGGCGCCTGACGACACGGCCTATCTGGTGATGCGCCTCTATTGGCCGAAGGCCACGCAGCCTTCGATTCTTCCCGCTGGCGCCGGTAGCTGGCAGCCGCCGGCAGTGGTGGCTTCGAAGTAACGCAACGCTTGCGACTGCTTGCAGTTGGCAAGCAGTCGTTCGATTGCTCAGGCAGAGATCCAGCGGACCCTATTGCCGAAAGGGCTGAGGCCGCAGGGTCTGACCAACAGAGAACAACAAGCATGTTTCATGAAAACTGTACCTCACAGTGCAACATGGATGACTCGGGGCCTGGTTGATTCGCCATTTCTTACCAGTATCGAACTTTCATCGACTATCCTCCGCCAGCTTTGACTGGCGCACTAAGCGAATGGCAAACACGCCTACCGAACTCCAAAATCAAGGGCGATTGTGTCCCAATGCTGTTCAGTTAAGGAAATTGTAGGAGCGAGCTCGCTCCTACAGAAGATCACATTCGCTTGACTGAACAGCATTGCGATGGTGTCCGCCTTTTTATTGCTTGAGCATCCCGAAGGGATGCTCAACAGTTCTTTTTCAGATCCGCATGTCTGCGGCGCTTTGCTCAGCCTGATTTACATTTCCTCCCATACAGCTTCATGTTCCCCGGGTCGAACTCGTCGTACACATGACCACTCAATGCCTGCGATGACACTCCGTCGTTCTGGCCGTCGATGCTGCCGGGACATCAAGGATTGAGCCAGGAAAGCCGGCGTCCTGAATCTCACACTTTGTTACCGCATACCCCATTCGTGTGTAAAAACCTGCTTTGGTAACAGCCTCGCAGGCTGCCTCCCTCCCTGCGCAAACTTGCCTGCAAAGCCCATCCCAGAGCGCTGTACGCGCTTTCTCAGATGCAAAATCCGCGAATTGGCCGGGTGATTGCATATGCTTGTCTGTACAAGTATCTGCGTGTGCATAAGACATATTGCCAGCAGTACCCGTGCTCTTGCGTCACAAGCGCTTTCGATGGTCCCAGGGAATAAAATAATGAAAAAAGCATTTCTCACCCTTTCTGCATTGGCTTTGTGTGTGGCTGCCGGTTCTGCGCTGGCCAAGGAGTACAAGGAATTGCGCTTTGGCGTCGACCCCTCTTATGCGCCGTTCGAATCCAAGGCCGCCGACGGCAGCCTGGTGGGCTTCGATATCGATCTGGGTAACGCGATCTGCGCGCAGCTGAAGGTCAAGTGCAAGTGGGTCGAAAGCGACTTCGACGGCATGATTCCCGGCCTCAAGGCCAACAAGTTCGACGGCGTGATCTCTTCCATGACCGCCACGCCAGCGCGTGAGAAAGTCATCGATTTCTCAAACGAGCTGTTCTCTGGCCCGACCGCGCTGGTATTCAAGAAAGGCGTGGCCATCGGCACCGATCCGGCCTCCCTCAAGGGCAAGAAAGTCGGCTACGAGCAAGGCACCATCCAGGAAGCCTACGCCAAGGCCGTGCTGGACAAGGCCGGGGTAGAGACCCAGGCCTACGCCAACCAGGACCAGGTGTACGCCGACCTGATCTCCGGACGTCTCGATGCAGGGATCCAGGACATGCTGCAAGCCGAACTGGGCTTCCTGAAGTCGCCACCAGGCGCCGACTTCCAGGTCAGCGAGCCGGTCGAAAGCCCCCTGCTGCCAGCCAAAACCGCCGTGGGTCTCACCAAAGGCAACGCCGAGCTCCAGGCCTTGCTGAACAAAGGTATCCAGGCACTGCACGACAATGGCACCTATGCGGCCGTCCAGCGGAAGCACTTTGGCGATCTGAATCTATACAGCGGCAAATAATGACCCTGCGCCCATTTCCGGATGGGCACTTTTTTGATCGATGTAGGGCTGCCCAATGCTAGAAAACCTCTTGATGATTCTGGGGCTGTCAGGCTTCAGCCTTAAAGGCTTCGGCCCGCTGTTGCTGCAAGGCTCCTGGATGACTGTCAAATTATCCTTTCTGTGCTTGCTGGTGAGCGTTGGCCTGGGCCTGATCGGCGCCAGCGCCAAGCTTTCGAAATCGGCACTGTTGCGCGTCCCCGCGCAGGCCTACACCACGCTGATCCGCGGGGTGCCGGACCTGGTGCTGATGCTGTTGATCTTCTACAGCCTGCAAACCTGGCTGACCTCGTTTACCGATTTCATGGAATGGGAATACATCGAAATCAACCCCTTTAGCGCCGGGGTCATTACCCTGGGTTTCATCTACGGGGCTTATTTCACCGAAACCTTCCGTGGCGCCATCCTTGCCGTACCGCGAGGGCAGATGGAAGCGGCTACCGCCTACGGCCTGACCCGCGCTCAGCGCTTTCGCCTGGTGGTGTTCCCGCAAATGATGCGTTTTGCCCTGCCGGGCATCGGTAATAACTGGATGGTGATCCTCAAGGCCACCGCGCTGGTGTCGATCATTGGCCTGGCCGATCTGGTCAAGGTGGCCCAGGACGCGGGCAAGAGCTCCTATCAGCTGTTCTTCTTCCTGATTCTGGCCGCCTTGATCTATCTGGTGATAACCACCGTTTCGAACTACGTCTTGCGCCGGATGGAAATCTTCTACGCCGCAGGCACCCGGGAGGCCGTGCGATGATCGAACTACTGCAGGAATACTGGAAACCTTTCCTGTTCCAGGACGGCAATCACATCACCGGGCTGGCCATGACCCTCTGGCTGCTCAGTGCCTCGATCTTCTTCGGCTTCGTGATGTCGATCCCGCTGTCGATTGCCCGGGTCTCGAGCAATGTCTGGGTGCGCTGGCCGGTGCAGTTCTACACCTATCTGTTTCGGGGTACTCCACTCTATATTCAGCTGCTGATCTGTTACACCGGCATTTACAGCCTGGCCGCGGTGCGTGCTCAGCCCGTGCTGGATGCGTTCTTTCGCGATGCGATGAACTGCACCATCCTGGCCTTCGCCCTGAACACCTGCGCCTACACCACGGAGATTTTCGCCGGGGCAATCCGCAGCATGGCCCATGGTGAAGTCGAAGCGGCCAAGGCCTACGGGCTGACCGGCTGGAAGCTCTACGCCTACGTGATCATGCCGTCGGCCTTGCGTCGCTCGTTGCCGTACTACAGCAACGAAGTGATCCTGATGCTGCACTCGACCACCGTGGCCTTCACCGCGACCATCCCGGACATCCTGAAAGTCGCGCGGGACGCCAACTCGGCGACCTTCCTGACCTTCCAGTCGTTCGGCATCGCCGCGTTGATCTACCTGGCAGTCACTTTCTCTCTGGTCGGCCTGTTCCGCCTGGCTGAACGCCGCTGGTTGTCTTTCCTCGGCCCGGCTCACTAATTCAGGATGCTTGTTCATGTACAAACTGACCGTTGAAAACCTGCACAAAAGTTATGGCAACCATGAAGTCCTCAAGGGCGTTTCGCTAAACGCCAAGACCGGCGATGTGATCAGCCTGATTGGCGCCAGTGGTTCGGGCAAGAGCACCTTTCTGCGTTGCATCAACTTCCTGGAAACGCCCAATGACGGCGCCATGAGCCTGGATAACCAGCCGATTCAAATGGTCCATGACCGCCACGGCATGCGCGTGGCCGACGCCAATGAACTGCAGCGAATTCGCACCCGCCTGGCCATGGTGTTCCAGCACTTCAACCTGTGGAGCCACATGACCGTGCTCGACAACATCACCATGGCCCCACGCCGGGTGCTGGGCGTCAGCAAGAAGGACGCAGAGGATCGCGCCCGGCGCTACCTGGACAAGGTCGGTTTGCCGGCACGGGTGGCCGATCAATACCCGGCGTTCCTCTCGGGTGGTCAGCAGCAACGGGTCGCCATTGCCCGCGCCCTGAGCATGGAACCGGAGATCATGCTGTTCGACGAGCCGACTTCGGCCCTGGACCCGGAACTGGTGGGCGAAGTGCTCAAGGTGATCCAGGGGCTGGCCGAAGAAGGCCGCACCATGATCATGGTGACCCACGAAATGAGCTTTGCGCGCAAAGTGTCGAACCAGGTGCTGTTCCTGCACCAGGGGCGGGTCGAAGAGCAGGGTGCGCCCGAGGACGTATTGGGCAATCCAAAAAGCGAGCGCCTGCAGCAATTCCTCAGCGGCAACCTGAAGTAGCAAGAGCGCCTTCGAGCAACCAACAGATCGCTCGAAGGCACTGGCTCCCTCAAAGGCCGCTAAATAGCCGCCCTCGGAAAACACTAGACTACGTCGTCAAGCAGCGACGCAGAATGCCTGGGCAGACCTATGGAAATCAAGGCAGCGAGAAGTACGAACGCGCTCGATATCCACAAGCACGCACCCAATCCATAGACCTGATAAATCCAGCCGGAAAGCACCGTACCTATCAGCCGTCCCATGGCGTTCGACATGTAATAAAAACCCACATCCAGTGACACACCATCTTCCTTGGCGTAGGACACGATCAGATAGCTGTGGAGCGACGAATTCACCGCGAACAACGCACCAAAAACCATCAATCCACCCAACAGCACCACCTGTTGCGACAGCCCGGTGTTCAGCCCGAGAGCAATGGCAGCAGGCAGACCGGCCAGTGCCAGCGCCCACAGAAATGCCGCACGACCATCCGGTACGTGTCCACGCTTCTTGCCGGTGATGTGGGGCGCGAAGGACTGTACGATGCCGTAGCCAATCACCCAGGTCGCAAGGAAGCCGCCAACCTTCCAGAAGTCCCAGCCGAACACGCTGCTCAAGTACACCGGCAAGGCCACCACGAACCAGACATCGCGGGCGCCGAACAAGAACATCCGTGCCGCAGAAAGGATATTGATCGCCCGGCTCTTGGACAGGATGTCGCGGAACTTTGGCTTGGCTTTGGCCTTGCCCAGGTCCTTCCTCAACAGGATCAAGCTGCCGATCCAGATCAGCGCCAGTACGCTGGCCATGGCCAGTAAGGCGCCTTTGAAGCCGATCAATGCCAGCAAGACTGCGCCAAGAAAGAAGCCGACACCCTTGAGTGCGTTCTTCGAGCCAGTGAGGATCGCCACCCACTGGTAGAGCTTGCCCTGCTGCCCATCCGGAACCAGAAGCTTGATGGAGCTTTTGGCGCTCATCTTGTTCAGGTCTTTGGCAACCCCCGACAGCGCCTGCGCGCCCATCACCCAAGGGATGGTCAGCCAGGCCACTGGAACCGTCAGCATCAGTAACGCCGCGACCTGGAGGCCCAGCCCGATGTTCATGGTTCGGTTCAGCCCCAGCCGGGCGCCGAGGTAGCCACCCACCAGGTTGGTGATCACGCCAAAGACTTCGTAGAACAGAAACAATGCCGCGATTTGCAGTGGGCTGTAGCCCAACGTGTGAAAGTGCAGCACCACCAACATGCGCAAGGCGCCATCAGTGAGAGTGAAGGCCCAGTAGTTGCCCGTCACGAGCAGGTACTGCCGCACTTGCGGAGCGAGGGCTGACAACGCTTTCATGACCGCTCCTCAGACCGCCAGACCGACCATTTTGGCCAGTTCGACGGTGCGATTGGCATAGCCCCATTCGTTGTCGTACCAGGCATAGAGTTTGACCTGGGTGCCGTTGATGACCATGGTCGACAGCGCATCGATGATCGATGAGCGCGGGTCGGTACGGTAGTCGATGGACACCAATGGACGCTCTTCGAAACCGAGGATGTCTTTCAACTCATTCTCTGAAGCGTCCTTGAGGAGTTGATTCACTTCTTCGACAGTGGTGGCCCGCTCGACTTCAAAGACACAGTCAGTCAGCGAAGCGTTGGCCAGCGGCACCCGTACCGCGTGACCATTCAGACGTCCGCGCAACTCCGGGAAGATTTCGGCAATGGCGGTGGCCGAGCCGGTGCTGGTTGGGATCAAGCTCATTCCGGAGGCACGCGCACGGCGCAGATCCTTGTGCGGCTGATCGAGGATGCTCTGGGTGTTGGTCAGGTCGTGGATGGTGGTGATCGAGCCGTGGCGAATGCCCAGCTTTTCGTGGATGACTTTGACGACAGGGGCCAGGCAATTGGTGGTGCAGGAGGCGGCGGTCACAATGCGGTGCTGCGCAGGGTCGAACAGGTGCTGGTTAACGCCCATCACCACGTTCAAGGCGCCCTGCTCCTTGACCGGTGCACAGACCACCACACGCTTCACGCCTTGGTCCAGGTAGGCCTGCAACACCGCGACGGTTTTCATCTTGCCGCTGGCTTCAATCACCAGATCGCAGCCCGACCAATCGGTGTCGGCAATCGCCTTGTTGGCCGTTACTTTGACGCGCTTGCCGCCAATCACGACATGATCGCCTTCGGCGCTGGCTTCGTTGTGCCAACGGCCATGCACCGAGTCGAAGTTGATCAGGTGGGCATGAGTCGCCGCGTCCCCTGCCGGATCGTTGATCTGCACGAATTCAAACTCTGGCCAGCTCCAGGCTGCTCGCAGAGCGAGGCGACCGATCCGGCCAAAACCATTTATGCCAACTTTGATAGTCATGTTGTTGTGCTCTGTATCTGTTGTCAGTGGGCGTTCGACTGGGTGTCGAACTGGCCGATGTAGTCGATATGGGCAGGGTCGAAGGCGGAATCAGGCGATCTGGCTTTCACAGCAGGCGAGTGCCCGTTCGGGACGGTCGCCCATCTCATCAAGGCGTTTGGCATCAGGACTCAACCAATGCTTGTTGCTTTCCAGTGCAGTGGTCAGCACTTGATGAACCCAATCCGGCAGATTGGGGTGCAGTCGGTAATAGACCCATTGGCCTTGCCGACGGTCCGCCAACAGGCCACAGGTTCTCAGTTGTGCGAGGTGCCTGGAGATTTTTGGCTGACTCTCGTTCAGCGCGCAGGTCAGCTCGCAAACACATAGCTCTCCTTCACGGGTGATGAGCATCATCGTGCGGACCCGAGTATCGTCAGCCAGGCATTTGAAAACAGTAGTCGGTGTCAGATGGTCAGCCATATCAGTTCTCAGTGTTTGTTTTTGACCAAGACGAACATCTTGATGCGCTCATGAATTTCGTGAAGGAGGACACGGGCTTTGCCAGTCATTGTGAAGCCTCAGCTCATATACGGTTTATCGAATATATGAATTTCCGTATACAACGTAAAGAGACAACTGCAAACCAATACATCAAAGCGACTGCATGCGCCGCGACATCGCCGCCCTGATGGACTGCAACACCGTGGCCACGCTCCCTGGCTGGGAGCATTCGAAAGGTGCACGACTGGAAGTGCTGATCGCCGACCGCCTCGGCATGACGGTTGTGAATGCCCAGGATCTGGTATCGATGGGGTGACTGTCGGTCTCACCTTTTGTCGTAAGTCGATTGACTGACAGAGACCTTTGGAGCCCAGTAGTCAGCTGGCTAAACCTGATCAGAAGAGAAACACCATGTCGAAGATAACGGTAATATCCGGTGACTTTCTGACAGGTGCTGCTGAATTTCAATCTGGACTGTTCATTTTAAAATCCGCAGTAAAACCTTCCCTTAAAATAAAAATACCCCTTTCAAAAATAGAAACTTTAGAAACAGCAACCGAGGAAATAGTTAATAAGAAAGGAAGCGTTATTCGATGGAGCCTGGCTGGAGCATTGCTTTTAGGTCCGGTTGGACTGGTTGCGGGCTGGTGGCTAAGTGACAAAGAAAAGGAAATAACTTTCTACGCAAAATTCAAAGATGGCCGCTGCCTGCTTGCCACAACTGATATCGACACTTACTCCAAAATCTCTGCGTCTGCCCTCAAGTAACACCATTCCCCTCCCCTTCAAAGTCAGCCGCTATTGAAGCTGCAAGTACTTACTTGAGCTCCAGCAGTGTTCTGCTCTACGAGAGTCCAGTGACGGCCATCAAGAGCCGACGTTTTTGTGGGGGGAAAAATAGGGGAAATCCATTTCATCGACCAAAATCATCCTCGAAGAACCCGAGTTGCTGATTGCAATTGATGCCAGCCGGATAGTTACCTGCAAACCATTGGCCCACTGCTGATTCAAGTGGTGCGCTTGCATTATCAATGCCTGGTTACAAACCAGCGAGTCAGTCCCCACGCAGAATCAGCGCATGCGCGCCATCCCACTCGGCGAAGATTTTTTGCCCGCAGTGCACGCCAGGCAAGTTGTAATCGGCATGCCGTTTCTGCACCTGCAACTCAAGCCCGCCGCTGGCTTCGAGATAGATGTTGACCATCGAGCCGATGAACTCTTCACCGACGACGGTGCAGTTCAGCCGGTTGCGTCGCATAGGCTGCGCGGTCAGGTCGATATGCTCGGCGCTGACGCAGACTGTAACGCGCTCAGCGGGAACAACCGTTTTACCCTCAGGCAGCCGCGCCAGGAATCCACCGTGCTCCGAATCGAGGCAAACCAACCCGCTATCGTCGAAGCCAACGACGGTGCAATCAAGGATGTTTTTACCGCCAACGAACCCGGCAACGAAGCGGTTGTGAGGCTCAAGGAAAACGTCCTGCGGCGAGCCGATCTGTTCGACCCGGCCGCGACTCATGATCACTACACGATCGGCCATTGCAAAGGCTTCGGATTGACTGTGAGTGACGTAGACAAAGGTGATACCCAGGTCCTTCTGCAGTCCAGTCAGCACGCCTTGCATGCGCACACTCAGATGAGCGTCGAGGGCGCTCAGGGGCTCGTCGAGCAGCAGGATCGGCGGTTCGGTGACCAACGAGCGTGCCAACGCCACGCGTTGCCGCTGGCCACCGGAGAGCAGGCTTATATCGCGAGTGGCGAACTCCTCCAATCCAAGCCGTTCAAGCCACAGTAGCGCCTTCTTGCGTCGCTCAGCCTTGGCCATCCCTCTCATTCGCAGACCGAACTCGACGTTCTCCAGCACGTCAAGAAACGGGAACAGCGCCAGGTTTTGCCAGACCAGCGGCGTCTCCCGTTCCCAGGAGTAGAGATCATTGATGCGCTCACCGTTAAGACGAATTTCGCCTTCACTGGGTTTATCCAGCCCCGCGAGCATGCGCAGCGTTGTGGTCTTGCCGCAGCCGCTCGACCCCATGATCGCGACGAACTCACCTTTGTAAATCTCCAGGCTCATACGTTCGACGGCCTGATAGCTATCGAAATGTTTAACCACGTTGTCGAATACCACCAACGGTTGAGTCATGGCTGAATCCTTCGTGTTCGGATGATTGTCAGGGTGGTATCAGGCACTGGCGGGCTTACGCCGCCGCATCAACAGCAGTTGCGCGAGGATCACTAGGGTCATGGTCGTGATGAAGACGATGGTGCCGATCGCGTTGATGGTCGGGCTCACCTGCCCTTGCAGCGTATTGAGGATGCGCACGGGCACCGTTTCGTTAAGCCCCGACACGAACCAGGCGACAGCGAACTCATCGAAGGAAACGGCCATGGTCACGAACAGCGCGGCGAAAATGCTCGGCGCCGTGAATGGCAGGATCACATGACGCATGGCCTTCCATTGATTGGCCCCCAGGTTCCAGGCCGCCGCCTCGATGTTCGGATCCATCTGCGCCAGGCGCATCCTGATGACCGCCATGGCGAACGGTGCGCACATCACGACATGGCTGATCATCACCGCGTAGATCTCGCCGGATAGCCCGACCCGCGACAGGAAAGCCAGCATCGCCAGCCCCATGATCACCACCGGAATGGTGGGCGGCAGTAGCGCAAGCGCCATGTAGATCGACTTGCCGAAGAACTGGTAACGGAAGTCTGTGTAAGCCGCCGTAAACCCAAGCAGGGTTGATACCAGCGACACGACCACACCCACCGTCAGGCTGTTCCTGAATGCCTGCCAGACCGCCGGATCGCTGGCGATCGTCTCGTACCAGTGCAGGCTGAAACCGCCCAGTGGCAAGGAAGGGAAACGGTCAATGCTGAACGAGAACACGAAGCTGCCGGCAATCGGCAAAAAGATGAAGAGGAACACCATGACGACAAAGCTGCGAAGCAAGAAGTTGATCAACCGATGCTCGTTCATGCGCGCCTCCGGTAAGCGAAACGAACCGCACCAAAAGCGGCGATGAGCAACGTCACGATCATCATCGTTGCGATCACCGCCGCGCGTGGCCATTGCTGGCCGGACTTGGTGGTGTCCGTGATCAGCGTACTCAAGGTCGGCGGCTGACCACCACCCAGGTAGAGCGGGCTGACAAAGTCGCCGAAGGTCAGGATGAAGCAGAACAGCGCCGCAACCACGATGCCGATCCGCGCCGACGGCACCACCACCAGCAGCACCGTTCGCAATCGTCCGCAGCCGAGGTTGTGCGCCGCCTCGATCAATGAACTGTCGATGTACATCAGGCTGAACAGTTGCAGCAAAACCACCAATGGCAGACACAGCGTGAAGTAGCCAATATAAGTACCGAACGCTGTATTGAGCATGGTAAACGGCTCCAGCCCGAGCAGACCGAGCGCGGCATTGAAGATGCCGTTATCGCTGAGGAACACCTGCCATGAATAGGTGCGCACCAGGTAGCTGGTGAAGAACGGCGTGACCAGCAGCAACACCAGCAGCTGCTTTGCCGACTCGCGAAACTTGAAGGCGATCGTATAAGCGCAGGGAAAGGCCACCAGGCTGACCAGCACAGTGGCACCCGCCGCCATGGCGAGGGTATGGACGTAGGCATCCCAAAAGAAGCCGCGGCTGAACATGTAGCTCCAGTTGAGCCATTCGAACGTCGGCACCATCCGGAAGTTACGTACAAGCCAAAAGCTGATGGCCACCAGAAACGCCAGCGGGAATACGAAGAAAATCAATTGCCAGATCAGGATTGGCATCGAGAAACACAGGCCAAACAACGGCAAGCGCCACACCTTCTTGCCGGGATGCTGCGTTTGGGCATCGGTATTTCCCGAAAGCCCTGACGGCGAAGCCTTCAACTTGTCTGAAATCATAGCGACCACCTCCACTCGTCTCGTCAAGCACCCTTGTATTGCGACCAGAAGTCATTCCACTCATCCAGACTCTGCCGGACCGGGAGTTCGCGGTACTTGATACGACCATCGCGTATGTCATCCATGACGTTGCGCTGACCGAGCAGCATGCCTTGGCGCTTCGCCTCGGCGGGATCGGTCTGGTTGAGCAGTTCCCAGCCCTTTTTGCTCGGGATCAGCGCTGGATAAGCGGCCATCTTCGCCGACTTGACCTGGCCTTCGGGTGAGGTGATGTATTGGATGAACTTCTTCGCCAGTTCCGGGCTGTGTGCTTTTTTAGCGATGCAGTAAGACTCCGTCCATTGCAACCCGCCCTCCTTCGGCAATACGGTTTTCACCGGTGCGCCGGCACGTTGCAAGACACCGGTGATCCAGTCGCCGATGCCGCACATGGCATGGATCTGACCATTTTTCAGTGAAGAAAAGGTTCCGCCGTAATCGAAGAAGCCGCCGATTTGCGCACGCAGGCTCATCATCTTCTGCTGCACCGTTTGCCAGTGCGCGGTATCGATGTCGTACGGGCGCGCGTTGCCATTCATCAAGCTGATCTGTCCGAGATTCGGCAAGTGCCAGTCGAAGTGTCCAACCTTGCCCTTGAGGCTTTCGTCCCAGAACACGTCATAGCTGTGCACCTTGGCTTCGGGAACGAGTCGGGTGTTGTAGGCGATACCGAGGAAGCCAAAGCGAATCAGGACCGAGTAGAGCTTGTCCCCCTGCCAGTGGCCGGGAAAATGCTGGAACTCTGGGTAGAAGTCATCGAAGGGGTAGTCAGCGGGGTCAAGTTGCTCGATGTACTCGGCGGCATTGAGTTGCTGGACATATTCGGCGTCGGACAGGATCAGGTCGAAAGTGCCGGGCGGGGACTGAGAGATCAACCCCAGCATGTTGTCGCCGCCGGTGTAGTACTTGGCCCGGACCTTGACCCCATATTTGCGCTCGAACTCAGCGACGATGTCCGGCTCTGCGTGTCCGGCCCATGCGAGTATGACCAGTTCTTTTTCCGCTGCGGCGAAGCTTCTCAAGGGCAGCAAACCAGAAAGCGCTGCGGTGCCTGCCAGGATGCTGGAGGTCTTGAGGAATGTACGGCGTGAAAGGTCGATGCGATTTTTCATTATTGTCTCGCCTGGTGATGGAAAGTGGCTCTGATGAAAACTGCTCCTGTCCGTCTCATCCTTTTGCTCTTGCCTGCTGCCTGCTATCGCTGCCAACCACAGCATCATTCGCTGGCTGGATGCATTGCAGCAGGTCGCCATCACCCGTTTTTGTGCGCGCTCGACCTGGACTTTGTCAGATCCGACTCATGCCCCTTTTCACGCAAAAGCGACGAGCCCCAATCCGATAACCGGACAGAAATGACAAATCAGAGGGTGTTTTGTCATTTACGGGTCGGATTCAGACAATTCTGCACCCTCCCCCTCTGATCGAATTGATTCACGCGCCACCTTCGACTCCTGCAATCCGCAAGGTCGGTCAGACGATAGGCAAACGCCCCCAACCACCGGTTGAAAATTACCAACGGTCAAACACTTTCAGAGGGTGTGTAGATGAACAACAGTGTCGTTATTGGAGAACTCACCTGGCCTGCGTATGCAGAGAAGGTCGCTGCCGGCAGCCCGATCTTTCTGCCCGTGGGTGCACTGGAACAGCATGGACATCACATGTGCATGGAAGTCGATGTACTGCTGCCTACCGCGATATGCAAGGCGGTAGCGCAGAACGTCAGCGGCCTGGTCTTGCCTGCCCTCGCCTATGGCTACAAGTCTCAGCAGAAATCAGGCGGCGGCAACCACTTCCCGGGAACAACCAGCCTCGATGGCGCCACGCTGACCCATACCGTGCAGGACATCATCAGAGAACTTGCACGCCATGGCGCACGCAAACTGGTGATGATGAACGGGCACTTTGAAAACTCGATGTTCATTGTCGAGGGCATAGACCTTGCCCTTCGGGAGCTTCGCTACGGTGGCATCAGTGACTTCAAGGTCGTCGTGCTGTCCTATTGGGACTTCGTCAACGATCCTGCGGTCATCGAAAAGCTATATCCCGAGGGATTCCTCGGCTGGGATATCGAGCATGGCGGTATTTTCGAAACCTCTTTGATGCTGGCCCTGCACCCCGACAAGGTCGATCTGAGTCGTGCGGTCGATCATCCTCCCGCGACCTTCCCACCTTACGACGTGTTTCCCATCATCGCGGAGCGCACGCCGGCCTGCGGAACCCTGTCATCGCCTAAAGGTTCCAGTCGCGAGAAAGGCGAGCTGATTCTCGACGTTTGTATCTCGGGCATCAGCGCCGCGGTGCGCGAGGCCTTTGAATTGGACACCTGAAGAGCACCCGGACGTGCCGAAACAAATATCCCGCGGTAATGCTTCACCCTCCCCAAGTAGAACAAAAAAAGGGTAAGTCTCATGTCCAGCAGCTCAACCTTGGCCCCAGGCCTCAAGCAGCGTCACGTCACCATGCTGTCCATTGCCGGTGCCATTGGCGCAGGCCTGTTCATCGGTTCAGGACACGCCATCGCCTCGGCGGGGCCGGCCGCCATCCTGGCGTACATTTTTTCCGGCACCCTGGTCGTGCTGGTGATGCGCATGCTGGGAGAGATGGCCGTAGCGTCGCCCGATACAGGATCGTTTTCGACCTACGCCGAGCGGGCGATGGGACGCAGCGCCGGCTTCACCATCGGCTGGCTGTACTGGTGGTTCTGGGTACTGGTCATTCCGATTGAAGCCATCGCCGCTGCCGCCATCCTGCACGCCTGGTTTCCCGCCATTCAGACCTGGGAGTTCGCCATAGCGGTCACCGGCCTGCTGACATTGACCAACCTGTTCAGTGTCGCCCGGTACGGAGAGTTCGAGTTCTGGTTCGCCATGCTCAAAGTCATCGCGGTTCTGGGGTTTATCGCGCTTGGCGCGCTTGCCCTGGTGGGCGGATTACCGGATACGACGGTGAGTGGAGTCGTTCAACTAAGTCATGAGTTCGGTGGTTTCATGCCCAATGGCATGACCGCCGTCATCGGCGCGATGCTCACTACCGTGTTCAGCTTCATGGGCACGGAAATCGTCACCATTGCCGCTGCCGAATCGCAAAACCCCGCCAAACAGATCACCCGCGCGACCAACTCCGTCGTCTGGCGAATGGGGATTTTCTATATCGTCTCGGTATTCCTCATCATCTCCATCGTCCCCTGGAACGACCCCATGCTCATGGAAGTCGGCTCTTATCAGAGGGCGCTCGAGTTGATGAACATTCCACACGCGAAAATGATCGTCGATATCGTCGTGCTGATTGCTGTAGCCAGCTGCCTCAACTCAGCCATCTATACCGCGTCACGCATGGTCTACTCCCTGAGCAAACGCGGTGATGGCCCTCGATTGCTGCAGAAGACGTCGTCTTCAGGGGTGCCTTATATCGCTGTGCTGGCCAGCACAGCGGTCGGTTTTCTGACCACGGCACTCAATTACTTTGCGCCCAACGAAGTCTTCTCCTTCCTCCTGGCCAGCTCCGGTGCCGTTGCGCTGCTGGTCTATCTGGTCATCGCTGTTTCGCAACTGGTACTGCGCAAGAAGATGAATGCTTCGCGGCAACCGATCGCGTTCAAGATGTGGTTTTTCCCCTGGCTCAGCTACCTGGTCATTGCCTGCATCTTGAGCATCCTGGTGGTCATGCTGATCTTGCCGCAGCATCGCATGGAAGTTGTTGCGACGGGTGCGCTGACACTGTCCATCGTCTGTATGGGTGCAATCTTCAACGCCAGGAAGAAGACAGTGCAAGCCGTCGACATTGCACGAACCGAAAACGCTTGAACCGCTACCCACGATAGCAACACTCATCCTCGTTCACCTCTTTCCGGCCGCTCTCCACCACGGAGCTGGCCGGTTTTTTTGTTGATCACTCATGCCTTACACCCCACGTGTTCTACACCCCTGCGGCCAATCGAGACTCATGACATCTTGCGTGCATAAGACTTTCGTCACGGTCCATTGACCGGACACACACAGTAAAATCCTGGAGCCTGTAAACACGGCTTACAATCACAAGAACGAGATGACGTTGCCCGTATCGGCAGCTTGCCGCGGCGCCTGTCACTGATGCAGTTGAGGAGCGGTAATAATGGCGAAACTCCGGGTGGCGCAACCCGCCGCAGGACGTTCGGCGAATGAACAACGACCGGTGAAAACCGTGGGTTTCCTGGTCATCCCCAACTTCACCACCATCGGCTTCGCCTCCGCCGTGGAAACACTGCGCATGGCCAACCTGGCCGCGCGCAAACCGATGTTCCGCACGGTCATCATCGCCGCCAGCCTGGAGCCGGTGACGGCCAGCAACGGCATGCGCATCCTGCCTGACCATACCATCACCGATGCACCCAAACTCGACATGCTGTTCGTTGTCGGATCAAACCCGATCGTCTCCAATCACAGCAGCCGACCACTGCTCAATTGGCTACGCAAGCTGGCGCATGATCAGGTACCACTGGGCGGGATCTGCACTGGCAGCCACTTGTTGGCGCGCGCCGATCTACTCAAGGGTTATCGCTGCACGATTCACTGGGAAGACATCGAAGCACTGAAAGAGCGTTTTCCGGGGATCATCATTTCCAACCAGCTGTTCGAGCTGGACCGTGATCGCTACACCTGCTCCGGTGGCGTGGCCTCCATGGACATGACCCTGCAGCTGATCGCCCGCGAACCTGGTGGTCGCGATATCGCAGCCCATGCGGCCGAGTTGTTGTTGTGTGATCGGGTACGCAATGCACAGGAACAACAGCGTGTGCCATTGCGGCAAAAGCTGGGCACCTCGCAGCCCAAGCTCAGCCAGATGGTGGCGATCATGGAAGCCAATCTCGAGGAGCCGGTGGGCCTTGAGGAACTTGCGCGGTTGAACGAGGTGTCGGTGCGCCAGCTCGAACGCCTGTTTCACAAGCACCTGCAGCGCACGCCGAGTCAGTACTACCTGGAGTTGCGCCTTGCACGGGCGCGTCAATTATTGCTGCGCAGCGAATCGCAGGTACGTGATATCGCCCTCGCCTGCGGCTTCGTTTCGCCTGCGCATTTCTCCAAATGCTACAGCCGTTTCTTTGGCGTATCGCCGATGGGTGAGCGCAAGCAAGTAGCGGCGGTGCATTGATTCGACATTGATGTTGGCCGGGCTGGCCTCTTCGTCGGAACGCCGCCCGGGGCAAGCCCACTCCCACAGGAATCTTGAGTGGATACACAATCCCTATGCACTGAAAACCCCTGTGGGAGCGGCGGTGCGGCGATCCGGCTTGCCCGCGATGGCGTCCGCAATGTCACCCTCGCGGGCCGGTTGTGTTTCATGTCGAGGGCGGGTCAGTCCTGCAACGCCTTATGCGCCGTTTCCCGACTCGCCAACATGGCAATCAATGCCACCGCCGCTGCCGCCAACAGATACCAGGCCGGGGCCATTTTGTTGCCGGTCAGTTGAATCAGCCAGGTCGCGATAAACGGCGCGGTGCCGCCGAACACCGCGTTGGCGATGTTGAAGCTGAAGGCAAAACCACTGAAGCGGACGCGGGTGGGGAAAATCTCGGCGAGGAAGCACGGCAAGGTGCCGTCGTTCATCGCCAGGATCGCGCCGAAAGCAATCTGGATCATCAGAATCACCATCAGCGGCTGATTCTCCAACATCCCGAACAGCGGAAATGTCAGCGCCAAGAACAATACTGAAGCGGTCAGCAGCATGGTTTTGCGCCCGAACCGATCCGACAGTTTGCCCATCAGAAAGATCAGCCCGATGTAGGTCGCCAGCGATACGGTGGATGCCAGGAACGAATCACTCTCGCTCATACCCATTTCGGTGGACAGGTAGGTCGGCATGTAGCTGAGCAACAAGTAGAACGCCACCGCATTCAGGCAGGTCGCGCCGATCCCGATCATCACTTTGCGTCGGTGCACGGTCAGCAATTCGCGAACCGGAGCGTGGGTTGCGCATTCCTTTGCTTCAAGGCGTTTTTCCATCTCCAGGAACTTGGGCGTGTCTTGCAGACTCATGCGGATGTAGCGCCCCACCAGCCCAAATGGCGCTGCCAGCAGAAAGGGTAAACGCCAGCCCCAGCTGTGCAAATCCTCGACACTCATCCACGCATGCAGGCCGGCGACAAAGACCGCGCCGAAGAGCAAACCTGCCGCCGTACTCGCCGGGACAATGCTGGTGTACAAACCGCGTTTACCCTCGGGCGCGTACTCGGCGAGAAAGGCCGAGGCCCCGGCGTATTCACCTGAAGCGGAAAAACCCTGGAACAAGCGAATCAGCAACAACAAGGCCGGTGCCCACAGGCCGATATGGTTGTAGGTCGGCAGGATGCCGATGCAAAAGGTCGAGATCGACATGATCAGAATCGACCAGGACAGCGCACTACGCCGCCCGTATTTGTCACCGAAGTGGCCCCAGACCAGTCCCCCCAGCGGGCGGACGATAAATGACAGCGCAAACACGGCGAACGTCGCCAGTAGCGCGGTCGTCTTGTCGGTTTGCGGAAAAAACGTGAGCGCGATGACGGTTGCCAGGTAGCCGTAGGCCGCATAGTCGAACCACTCGACGAAATTGCCCATGAAGCTGGCACTGGCCGCGCGCCGCAGGGCCTTGCGCTCGGCGGTCTGTTCAAGTTTCTGCGCCAGGGTCGGCGTCAGGCTTGCGCTTTGGGTGCTCATTGGGCACCTCCGGTGTCAGAGGTGTGGTGATCGAAACGAAGAGTCGAGGCGTAGAACATGACAAAACCCTCTATTGTTTTACTTGGCAGGGTCAAGGCTCGGTAAATGCTGCGCGCTATTTAGTGTGCATGCATTGTTTTGTTCCGGTTTATCTCAGCCACCGGGAAGATTTTTCGCCACTCGTCAAAACAAAACGCCGCACAGGTTCACTGTGCGGCGCGGGATCTTACTTCTTGATGATGTTGTGTTCCGGGCCATACGGGAACTTGGTGATGTTTTCCCCACCCTGTTCGTTGACGATCAGGATGTCGTGTTCACGATACCCGCCGGCACCTGGAAGGCCTTCGGGCAGCATGATCATCGGTTCAATGGACACCACCATTCCTGGCTCCAGCACCGTGTCGATGTCTTCGCGCAATTCCAGCCCGGCTTCGCGCCCGTAGTAATGGCTCAGCGTACCGAAGGAGTGGCCGTAGCCGAAGGTGCGGTATTGCAGCAGATCGTGTTCCAGGAAAATCTCGTTCAATTGCAGCGCGATATCGCAGCAGCGCATGCCTGGTTTGATCAGCTTCAAACCGGCCTCGTGCACTTTAACGTTAACTTCCCATAAGCGCAGATGCTCATCGGAGCAGTGGTCCAGGAACAAGGTACGTTCCAGTGCGGTGTAGTAACCGGCAATCATCGGGAAGCAGTTAAGGCTGAGGATGTCGCCCTTGTTGACCTTGCGCGACGTGACCGGGTTATGTGCACCATCGGTGTTGATACCGGACTGGAACCAGGTCCAGGTGTCCATCAGTTCGGAATCCGGGAAAGTGCGGGCAATTTCGCGCACCATCGCCTGAGTGGCATGCAGGGCAACTTCGTATTCTGGAACCTGATCACGCAAGGCTTCGACGATGGCCGCACCACCGATGTCCGCTATACGCGCGCCATGGCGAATGATCGCGTGTTCTTCGGCGGACTTGATCATGCGCATACGCATGCACGGTGCGGCGATATCCACCAGCTCAGCCTGCGGATAGCGGCTGGCGAGTTTGTCGCGATTGAGCAAGTTCAGATGATCGAACTCGATGCCGATGCGCCCGGCCTTGGGCAAGGCCTGCTGGATCGCGACGAAGTAGTTGTCGCGCTGCCAGTCGGTGTAGACGATGTTTTCAGTGCCGACGGTACGGCGCCATGGCTGACCGCCATCAATGTTGGCGCTGATGGTCACGGCGCTGTCCTGGGTCACGACCAGCGCGTACTGACGCCCGAAGGAGCAGTACAGGAAATCGCTGTAGTAGTTGATGTTGTGATAAGACGTGAAGACCGCCGCGTCGATATTGTTCTGCGCCAGATAAGCCCGCAATTTGGCCTGGCGGTTGGCATATTCCTGAGCCGAGAACGTCGGATTCACTTTTTCGCCGTTCTTGATCTGGATGGTTTTCGGCATTTGCATGTCATTTATCCTTGTCATTGTTTGAGCAACAGAAGGCGCCAATCTGGCGGGCCGCTGAAGATCATTCGAACAGATGCAAGGTGAGGTTTTTTGTGCGAATCCGACCCGTAGTTGGTCATATCCGCTGTTTGGGAATCTGGTCCCGGATCCCCCCGGCAGAAACAAAAATGCCCCCGCCAAGCACGATAAAAGCCGCTTGGCGGAGGCATTGGCAACGCAGTCAGTGCGCTAGCGTGTTTGCTCGCGATGTGGCCGGTGCGTTCAACATTGCTACCCGCTGATTCTGCACCTTCGTGAGCAAGCTCGCGCCCATATGATCGCGAGGGTGTGCTCCGAAGTATTGGCGATAGCAGCGCGAGAAATGTTGCACCGAGACGAAACCGCACTCCCCGGCGACATCTGACAAGGAATGTTCACCGGCCCGCAACAACTGGCGCGCCTGTTGCAGCCGCAAGTCCAGGTAGTGTCGGGACGGCGAACAACCCAGACTGCGCTTGAACAGCCGTTCCAGATGTCGCCGGGAAATGCCCATGGTGTCGGCCAGTTCGTCGATACCCAGCGTTCGGCGCAAGTCCTCGTTCATCAGTGCCAGTGTTGCTTGAAGTTTTTCCGGGGCGTCACGCAAAGGAAGTAGCGGCCGGGCCTGGCGTGCTGCATGTTTTTCCATCCGCAGTATCAGACCACGCCCGTGGGTCCGGGCGAGAAGCTCATGCATCAACCCTTGAACGGCCTGCGGGCCGACGCAGGTCAGGCGTTGGCGATCGACACAGAACGGTGCCGCTACCGGCGTCAACTCGCGCAAAGCAGCAAAGGTCAGGGATGGGATGGGCTCCGGCAAACTGCAGCGGAAACCATCCAGCGCGCCAATCTGCGCCAGTAGCCAACCGGCCTTACCCAACGCCCCCAGGCTGATCGGTTGCCTCGCCCAGTGGTTCAGCTGCTGGAGCAAGTCTGGATTTTCAGTTCGAAGATGCAGGTTATCCCCACCGCAGAGGATTAATACATCGAACATTTGTGCCTGATCCAGTCGTGCAGTGGCGGTTGCGATGCCGTTGCTGGCGTTCAGTTGCTGTCCGTCCAGGCTAAGCATTTGCCATTGGCAAACATTGCACCCCGCCAACTGATTGGCCTGGCGTAATGGCTCCAGCGCATTGGCAAGGGCATACAAATCGAAGGCTTCCATCAACCAGAAGCCAATACGCAGCACCGGCGGTTGTGGCCGGCCAGACTCGGTCAGTTGCAGCATGCTCCACTCCCCCGTTGGTCAAAATACTCGACAAACAAAGCCCCGGCACGCATCGGGCCGACGGTATGGGAGCTGGAGGGGCCGACACCCATCTTGAACAAGTCAAAAACACTGATAGCCATCGTCGATCTCCGCGCCGCTTCAAAGGTGTCAGGAATTCACCCGATTGTCGGCGTCAGGAATCATCAAGGCGTGTCAGATATCGACCCCTAAGTGCTCGTCACTACCAATGGCGAGCTGGATGTATTGCTCGCACTAGCCTTGAGGAGCATTAAACGATGCGCACACTGAATCGCCGATGATCGGGATGGCTGTGGAACGCAAGACAGTCGCCTGCCCAGCTCAATCTCGTCCGAGCGACTACAACGCTCAAGCTCAAGACTGGAGCAGCGCCCTCAGTTGCTCTGGAACCTCAATAACTTCCCTGGTAACCGGCGAGATGCAAACGTGTGTAAGACTGGAAGTAAATGCCATGACATCTGGCGCTACATTACCTTCGACTAGAAATGTGAACGAGTGAAGCCCAATACTGGAAACACTTACCTTCATGGAAAGTTCGTCATCCCAAGTGACCGGATGAAGAAACTCTAGCGAGAAAGCCCTTGCTGGAGGCAGTAGATTAAAACCGAGCAGGGTTCTTAATCCGGGACCGGAAAGCCAGACTGTAAGGGCATCATGAATGGCCTCGACAACGAAATACGAAAACCTGGGTGTATAGACAATCCCCTCCGGATCACAGTCGCCGAACAATACCTTTCTCTTGATAGTCACTGAGTTCGGCACAAGATCAATCCTTAGTATTGAGTGACAGCGCTCAAACAACCGCGTCGCAGCGCCTGTTTGTCCGGGGTAGACGATACCTCCCTCTCATCTCTAATGCATAGCCGCTATAGCGGCAAGGACGAAGTCATACCTGAAGAAAAGATAACGTTCGTGAACGGTGAGCCGGCCGAGTGCGGCTGCCAGATGAAATTCAGTTCTGGCAGCGGCGATTACTCCGACGTGCTCTACGTCATGCCCTGCGCCACATATATTCCTGCTGCGCCAACTGGAGGGAGCGAGAGCGGAAATGGCCTTGGCAGTGAATGCCTGAAACCTAAAACGTGCGATTAGCGTACTCGGGGCCGCCAACTGATGGCGCTAATGGGCTGGAAGGCCATTTTTTGTTTGTCGCCCACACAAAAACAAACGCCCCGTCCTCACTGCCCTCGCTGTTTAAACCTCTGCAATGGCTTCGCGAACGAAGTCTTCATAGGTGCGCAGCGGGTGCCCGATGATGGCCTCTAACCGGTCCACTGTTCCGTCAGCCGCATGCATGCCGAACGTCTGGATACCCGCCATCATCAGGCGCATGTCATAGGCCAACCAGGTGGGACCGTACGAAGCCAGCTGTCCTTCGAAGGCCGCCACATCGTCACTGCCGTAGGCAATGTCGCGACCCAGTGCGGAACTCCAGATCTTCGCCACGGACGCACCGGTAAGCGCTTGCGGTCCAACCAACTCCAGGGTTACGCGATCCAGAGCAGAAGACGCTTTGTCGCGTCGCAGCAACTCGGCAACGGCGACATCGGCGATATCGCGTGCATCAATCATCGAGACGCCCGCCGAGCCGATCGGCATCGGGTACACCGAGTAGTTCTGAATCGTCTGTTGGACCATACGGTCGTTTTGCATGAAGTAAGCCGGACGCAGGATAGTTGCGGGGATGTCGAGGCTTTCGATCATGCGTTCAACCGTATGCTTGCCGGTGAAGTGCGGAACATTGGTGAACTTGTCGGCATGAATCACCGACAGGTAAACGAGGCGCTCGATGCCAGCCTCGCGTGCAAGGTTCAGCGTGATGAGGGCTTGCGTCAACTCATCGGGCGTAACGGCGTTGAGCAGGAACAGCGTCCGCACCGACGACAGCGCGAGGTGCATCGACGGTACATCGGTGAGGTCTGCAACAACTTCAGTGACGCCGGCCGGGAAGTCCCGCTTACCCGATTGGCGCACTAGCGCTTTGACCTCGGCGCCCGCGTCGGCAAGGCCTTGAGTGATGAGTGAACCAATGGTGCCCGTGGCACCAATAACGAGAATGCTCATTTTTGAATCTCCTACAGTGGATACTTAGGTGGGTCAGCGAGAGAAGTCCGCAACGACCTTGCCAGTCCGTGAAGCGCTGCGATTGCGTTCGATGGCCTCAGGGATGTCGGCGAAGCCAACGACCTTGCCGATCCTGGACTGCAGCGTGCCGCTGGCGATTTCCTGGGCCAGCGTCTCCAGCAATTTGGGGTCGGGCTTGTTCATGAACCAGAGGCCTCGGCGATTCGCCGGCGTGCGCGCCAGAATGTCGGGTGATGACGTGCCAACAATCACGCCGTTTTCCGCCAACACCTGCCACGAGCGATCCAGTACCTCACCCCCGACGTAATCGAGTACCAGGTCAATGTCCTGGACGACGTCCTCGAAACGTTGGGATTGATAGTCGATGACATGATCCGCGCCGAGGCTGCGCACATAATCCAGGTCAGCCGTGCCCGCAGTTGCGAAGACCTCGGCGGCGGCCCGCTTGGCGTACTGCACGGCATAGGCGCCCAGCGCCCCTGCCGCGCCATGGATAAGGATTCGCTGGCCTGGATGGATCGGTCCTGCGTGATGAAGACTCTTCCAGGCCGCCAAGGCTGCTACGGGTATGGCGGCAGCATGGACGTCATCAAGATTTTCAGGCGTAAGGGAAAGGCTCGCTTCACTGACGCTCACGAATTCGGCGTACGCGCCCAGCCCTCCCACCGCGCCCATGACTCGATCGCCGACACGAAAGCGAGAGGCTCCGGGGCCGACAGCCTCGACAACTCCCGCCATTTCGGCGCCGAGTACTATTGGCAGTGGAAGCGGGAAAGCATTTCGCACATGGCCCTCACGGACCTTCCAATCGATGCCGTTCACGCCAGCGGCTCGAACTCGAACCAGAACCTGACCTTGCCCTGGTTCTGGCTTTTCGATCTCGGTCACTTGCGCGGCGTCAGCGCCGCCGTATGCCCGGATCAGTACAGCACGTTGCATGGTGCTCATAACAATTCCTCGTATCGAGTTCCGATGACGAGAAGATATGCTGTTGCACAGGTAAAGCAGAGACACCAAAATACAGACACTTCGTTTCAAAAATGGAACACCATGAACCTGAACGCTCTGATCGATTTCATACTCGTCGCAACGAATGAGGGGCTGGGAAAGGCAAGCCGTGCGAGCGGTATCTCCAAAGCCACCTTATCGCGCCGAATCTCCGACCTTGAGGAACAACTGGGCGTGAGGCTGATCGAGCGCAGCGCTCGCGGCCTGAAGCTCACCGAAGCCGGCGAAATGCTGATGGCTCGAACAGAAGGCCCGTTGGCCGAGGTGGCCGAAGCCATGACGGTGGCCCGTGAGGGCGTATCGACGCCTCGCGGACGCTTGCGTGTCGCCTCCCCAGTCCTGTTCTCCCAGCTTGCAATGGGCCGCATCGGCGCCGAATTCTGTGCCGCCTACCCGGAGGTCGAAATCGAAGTCGTGGCGGAGGATCGCCTGGTCGACCTGGTCGAGGAACAATTTGACGTCGCCATCCGGATCAACCCGAGCCCAGACAGCAGTCTGGTCGGCCGCTGCTTCGCCAAGGACCGGCTGGTAGTTGTGGCTGCGCCTGAAATACCCAAGCCCATGCCCGGTGCGATCAGACCGGTTCCCAGCATCGTGGTTTCGAGTTTCCAGCCCACCCACTGGAAACTCGATGGAGGACACTTGGTTCTGGAGCCCATCCCCAAGCTGCGGTTCTCTTCGTTACTGATGATCCGCGATGCTGCTATCGCTGGCGGTGGTGCAGCCCTCATTCCACAGTCCATCGCATGGAACCAGCTTGCCCGTGGCGAGTTGGTCCAGTGGGGCACGGTATCGGGTGTAGAACCCGAGCTCTGGGTTTTGCACACCTCCAGGCGCCTTGCTGCTCCGAAGGTTCGCGCATTCGTCGATTTCATGTGCGCGAAATACCCGGACATGTCACTGGTTTTAAAGGGATAGAAGCCCACTCCCCAAGACTCGATCCGGAATTGTTTTTTGGGTGTATCAAGCGCAGAAGAGGCTGACTCCGAGCCACGTCACCGAGTTCTTTCTACAGCCGAGGCACTTCGGGCTTACGTTGCGGCAGCAAACGCGCGCTTCAAATCCTCTATCAATGCCTCGACATCCTCCAACCCGATATGCAATCGCAACACCGGACTCAGTGAACGGTCCGTCGCACTTTGGCGATCCTGGGTATCGGCCACGGTAATCAGGCTTTCGAAACCGCCCCAGGAAGCGCCCAGTCCGAACAACTGCAACGCATCGATGAAGCGCTCGACATAAGCGTCGTCCGCTTCGTTGAGCTCAAAGGACAGCAAGCCGTTACTGCCCTTGAAATCCCGTTGCCACAAGGCGTGGCCGGGATGGTCGGGCAAGGCCGGATGGAACACCCGTTTCACCTGCGGTTGCGCTTGCAACCAATGGGCGATTTCCAGCGCCTGGCGCTCGTGCACCTCCAGTCGCGTTGCCAGTGTCCGGGCACCGCGCAGCACCAGATAAGCATCGTCCGGGCTGACGGTGGCGCCAAAGGTGTCGCTCATGACCGCCAGTGGCTGCCAGGTTTCCTCACGGGTGCAGACGCTGCCCATGACCACATCGCTGTGGCCGCACAGGTACTTGGTCAGCGCCATGATCGAGATGTCCGCGCCGAGGGTCAGCGGTCGGTACAGGTAACCCGAGCCCCAGGTGTTGTCGACCGCCAGCAGGATGCCTCGCGGTTTGCACAGGGCGGCGATGGCCGGCAAGTCGCAGAGTTCGTAGAGCAAGGAACCCGGCACTTCGGTGTAGACCATTCGGGTGTTGGCTTGCAGTTGCGCCTGCAAGTCACTGCCGTCGGGGGCGAAGTAGCTGACCTGAATACCGAACGGTTGGAGAAACTCCCGGGCCAGACGTCGAACCGGTGCGTACACCGCATCGGTGATCAGCACGTGATCGCCGGGGCGCAGATAGGCCAGAAAGGTCTGCGCGACCGCTGCCAGGCCAGTTCCGAACAAGCGCGTGCGATAACCCCCTTCCAGCTCGGTGACCAGGTCTTCCAGGGCGAAGGCCGTCGGGTTGCCACGGGCGCCGTAGCTCAGCACCCGCTCGCTATCACGGCGAGCGCGGGCGTCGCGCATTTGCGCCAGGTTATCGAACAGCACGGTGCTTAAACGGGTGACCGGCACGTTGACTGATCGACCACCGACGCCTTGCTCGGTGCGCGCCGCATGAACCAGGCGCGTGCGCACCCGCGCATCGTCACGGGTTTGAGACTGCAGGGGGTTAAGACTGGCGATTTCATCGTCGTTCATCTGCGCCAGCAAACCGATTTCCCAGGCCAGGTACTGCCGCGCCGCCTCCTTGTTGCCGGAGTGGCGATCATGGGTGAAGAACAGGAAATCGATGCACTGACCATTGGCAGGCGTGTCTGGACTTTCCTCCACAACAAAACCGGCCGCACGCCAGGCAGCCAGTCCGCCGTCCAGCAATCGCAGCTGTGCACGCTGGGTTTCGGGCAACTCCTGCGCCGCGAAAGCGGCCAGCAATGGATCATCGGCCAGCAACACCAACGGCCGGTTCTCACCGGCTACATGCGTCGCCAACAGCGAGCGGATCGACCAGCGCGAGCTGGCAATATGGCCCTTGCGATAGGCCATGCTCGGGCGCAAATCGATCAACGCGACCGCGTCATCCTTCAACGCATCGGCCAGTGCCAATGGCGTGATCAATGGCAACGTCTCTTCAGCTTCAACCTCGATTGCGGGCAACGCCAGACCGCTGCTCACGCCACCTTCCAGCACATAGGCTTCATGCCCCAACTGACGCAGCCAGCTCGCGACAATCGGCGCACGCACGCCGTCGCTGTCGATCAGCACCAACCGCGCCTGACGCACGCCAACGTACAGATCGGTGGATTGAATCAACTGCCCGCCCGGCGTGTGTTGTGCACCGGGAAGACTGCCGTCGGCAAACTCTTCAGCCGTGCGCACGTCGCACAGAAACAGACTGCGGCCGGCCTCTTCGGCCCACTGCGCGACTTGCTCGGCCACAACGGTTTTCACCCCGGCGCGTTCCGCCAGCCGAGCAGCGGCCACCCGCTGTGCGGCCAAAGGTGCGACCGATACGGCATCGGCATAACGACGGCTGCTGCCATGCTCCAGCTGAAAATCTTCCAGGTACCAACCCTGAGTACCGTTCTCCAAGGCGTAGATCGGGTTCTTCAATCCCAGGTTGATCAGCGTTTGCGCGCCGATAATGCTGCGGGTTCGCCCGGCGCAATTGACCACGATCGGCGTGGTTTCATCCGGCACCAGGTCATGGATGCGATAACCCAGCTCACCGTTCGGGCAACACACGGAACCGGGAATGGTCATCTTGCGGTACTCGTCGAACGGTCGGCCATCCAGCACCACCAGCGGCTCGCCACGGGCTTGCCATTCGGCCAGCTGCTGCGCGGTGACGTGCGGTGTGTGACTGGCCTCTTCCACCAACTCGCCGAAGGCCTTTGACGGCACATGCACACCGGCAAACAGTTGGTAACCGGCAGCCTGCCAACCCTCGGCGCCACCCTCGAGAACGTGCACGCGCTCATACCCCAACGCCTGAAGGCGCTGAGCGGAACGTGCGGCGACATCGCCGCCATTCTGGTCATAGATCACCAGCCGCACCTGAGGATTCGGCGCCAGACGCCGCACCTCCAGCTCCAGTCGGCTATAGGGCAGATTCACCCCGAAAAACAGATGGGCCTCGCCATACTGGCCGTGCTCGCGCACATCAAACAGGGCGATTTCCTGTCCGTCGAACAGCCACTGCTGCAATTGCGCTGGGGTTACGGTCTGGCTCATGGAAGTCCCGCTTGAAAAAGAAATTATTGAAGCGCGATCGATCATGCGTAAGCCTTGATCGACGGCGCCATTTGCGAGGCGTTGTAATTGAGAATGCGTCCGTCAGCCTCGACGCCGTAACGGCCATTGAGGGATTCCAGCGGCAGGCCGTACAGGTGGAAATGCAGGGTCGCCTGCTCGCCTTCGACGCGAATCCCGTGCAGATCTTCGCCGAGAAACGAGATCGAGGTGCCGGGTTGCACGATCACTTCTTTTTGCAGATGCAAGGTGGTGAAACCGGGTTCGCAACCTTCGTCGTCACGGCCGTACACGTAGTTGATTTCCTGGCCTTCGACGGCGCTGATGATTGCCCAGGTTTCGTGGTTGTGCGCGATTGTGCTTTTACCCGGCAACAACGAGTTCAGGTACAGCGTCGGCGTGTCGCCGTCGTCATTCAGACGGTAGCGAAACGCGGTGCTGCCCTGCCCCGGCACCGGTGCCGGGAAGGCGTCGAAATTGAACAGATCACGACGCTCGGCCAGTGCTTCGAGCAGAACAACGATTTCCACCAGCGCGGCGCGGTCGACGCCCCGTTGATTGATGACGCGGATTTTCTTCAGGAAATCCTCGATGACGGCGGCACGGTTTTCGGTACTCATGAACAGGCTCCTCGGTGTTAGACGGACAGGCTGTAGCGACCCAGGTTGGTCAGCAGATACGGATCGTTGGCAACGGCGGGACGGCGCCCCGGATCACCCAAGGCATGACGCAGGAATTCCTGGGTGCGCTCACTGGTCGGGTGCTGAAAAATCTGTGCGGCGCTGCCGTGTTCGACGATCACGCCGTTTTCGGTGAAGTAGACGATGTCGCTGATCTCTTCGGCGAAACGCATCTCGTGGGTGACCAGAACGCAGGTCATGCCCTCTTCGGTCAGCTCGCGAATCACCGTCAGCACCTCGCCGACGGTTTCCGGGTCAAGGGCCGAGGTCACTTCATCGAACAGGATCAGTTCCGGGCGCATCGCCAGCGCCCGGGCAATCGCCACGCGCTGTTGCTGGCCGCCGGACAGTTGCCCCGGATAGGCATCGGCCTTGTGCTCCATGCGCACTTTCGCCAGCAAGGCACGCCCGTCTTTTTCGGCATCGGCGCGGCTGCGCCCCAACACCTTGCGCGGCGCAATCGCCAGATTTTCCAGCACCGACAAATGCGGGAACAGGTTGTACTGCTGGAACACAAACCCCACGCGCTTGCGCAACTCGATGCGCTGGGCTTCCTGCGCCAGGTTATGCACCTCGGTGGCGCCGACGCGGATAGTGCCGCGCTGCGGCTGCAACAACCCGGTGATGCAACGCAGAATCGTCGACTTGCCGGAACCGGACGGGCCGATGATCGACACCGCCTGTCCACGGTGCACATCAAGGTCGATGCCTTTGAGTACCGGATTGCTGGCGAACGACAGGTGCAGATCGCGCAGGCTGACCAGAGGCTCGGCGACGGTTTCAGTAGAAGGCATAACGTCGCTCCAGGCGTTGGGTGAGACGGGAAATCGGGTAGCAATAAGCGAAGAACAACACCAGCAKGCTCAGGTAAATCACCACGGTGAAGCCGGTCATGTTCACGGTGTTGCTGGCGATCTGCGCGGTGTCGATCACGTCATGCACGCCCACCAGCGAGGCCAGCGCCGTGCCCATGGTGATCACGGCGTAGAGGTTCATCCACGGCGGCAACATGCGTTTGAAGCACTGCGGCAAGATGATCGAGCGGAAAATCTGTCCGCGGGTAAACGCCAGGGAACGTGCGGCTTCCCATTGGGTGCTGGGGATCGAGGCAATGGCACCACGGAAAATTTCCGCGACGTTGGCACTCGCCGGTAGCGCTAGCCCGAGGGTGACCTTGACCCAGTCGGGGAACGAGACATAGGTGCTGCCGATCCTGACCTCGAACGGGAACACATAGGTGGTGAAATAGATCAGCACCAGCCACGGCGCATTGCGGAAAATCTGCACCCAGATCCGCGCCGGCAAACGCAGCAAGCGCAATGGCGACAATGCCAGCGCCCCCACCAGTAACCCCAGCACCGAACCCAGCGCGATGGCGACCAGGCTGATCAGAATGTTCTGGCCAAAGCCCGCAACCAGTGCCGGCGACCATTGCAGCAAGGCGTTGAGCACCAGGCTTTGCGGGGCGAACCATAGCAGCCAGAGCACGGTGCCGAGCAACAGCTTGCCGACATGCCGACGCGACCAGGCCACCGGCGCGGTGACGGACGATTCAATGGCCATAACCGGGCATCCTCAAGTGCGCTTCCAGGTAGCGCCCCACACAATTGACGATAAAACTCAGAAGACCGAAAAAGCTCAGGATCAGGATCATCAGCTCCAGCACGTTATCGCTCTGGGTCCAGATCATGATCGACGCGTAGGTGATGTCGCCGACGGCAATCGCCGAGGCCACGGCGGTCATCTTCACCAGGTCGATCAGGTTGTTGATCAGCGACGGCAAGGCGAAGCGCACCGCCAGCGGCAGTTGCACATTCCACAGCAATTGGCGGCTGCTGAACGCAAGGGAACTGGCGGCTTCCAGTGTCACGGTCGGCACCGCTTCGATGCCGGCGCGCAAGGCTTCGGCATGGAACGCGCCCTTGTGCAGCGAGATCACGATCACCACCCAGGCGAACGGCGTCAGCGGGTTCGCCGCGCCGACCGCCTGGGTCAGCAGCATGTTCAACACCAGGAACGCGCAATACAGCTGCACCAGCGTCGGCGTGTTGCGAGTGACTTCGACGAAGACCCGCGCCGGTTTCGCCAGCCAGGGTTTTCCCGACGTCAGCATCGCCGCCAAGCCGACACCGGCGAGCAAACTGCCAACGATGGTGAACAGGCACAACCACACCGTGGTCAGCGCGCCTTGCACCAGGCTTGCGCGCTGATAGGCGTCCAGCAGAAAGCTGTAGTTCAGACCGAAACCGGCGGTCCAGTGGACGAAAAGATCCAGCCAGTGACTCATGCCGTCCCCCGCAGTTGCGCGCAGGCCCGAGCGATGCGGCGCCCGGCTTCAGCGACGCTGTCGGTCGCGGTGGCGATGGACAGGCGAAACCACGGCGACAAGCCATACGCACTGCCCGCCACACCGGCCACGCCCTCTTCCAGCAAATAGGCGACGACGTCAGCGTCGCTGTTCAAGCGGTTGCCGTCGGGGCGATAACGCCCCAGCAAACCGGCACAACGGACAAACACGAAGAAGCCGCCCTGCGGCTCAAGCACTTCAAGACCGTCGACAGCGCGCAAGGCGCTCACCAACAGATCCCGACGCTGCTGATAGGCCACGACCTGCTCGGGCAGGAAATCCAGCCCGCCTTCGAAGGCCGCCAACGCGGCGGCCTGGCCCACCGAGGACGCCCCGGAAGTGGATTGCGATTGCACCACAGCCATCGCACTGGTCAGCACCTGTGGCCCTGCGCCAAAACCGATGCGCCAGCCGGTCATGGCATACGTCTTCGACACACCGCCCACCAGCAGGCAACGCTCCTGCAGATCCGGTGCGACATTGAGCAGGTTCTGCGCCGGCTGACCGTCGAAACGAATGTGCTCGTAGAGCTCATCCAGCAGAATCAACACCTGCGGATGACGGCGCAGCACCTCGGCCAGCGCCTGCAACTCCACCGCGCTGTACACCGCACCACTGGGATTGCCGGGACCGTTGAGGATCAGCCAGCGCGTGCGCTCGCCGATGTGTTGTTCAAGCTGGTGTGCCGTGAGCTTGCAGCCCTGCTCAAGCCCGCATTCGATGAACACCGGTTCGCCACCGTTGAACCGTACGCTGTCCGGGAACGATGGCCAGTAAGGCGTGGGCACCAGCACTTCATCGCCATCGTCGAGGGTCGCGGCGAACGCGTTGAAGATGACCTGCTTGGCGCCGTTGGCAATCACGATGGAGGGCAGCGAATAGTCCAGGCGGTTTTCCCGCTGGAGTTTGCGCTGCACGGCAAGCCGCAAGGCTTTCACCCCAGGCGTCGGCGTGTACTTGGTGGCACCGGCGGCGATCGCGGAATACGCCGCCTGCTTGATGTGTTCAGGCGTGTCGAAATCCGGCTCGCCGGTGGTCAGGTCGAGGATGTCGTGACCGGCCTCACGCAATTCGGTAGCGCGGGATTTGGCGGCGGCATTGGCCGACAGGGAGACGCGCTGCACACGCTTGGAAAGTCTGAGCGTCATGACTGACTTACCTCCACGACCTTGCCCGGATTGAGCAGATTCTTCGGGTCCATGGCTTGTTTGATACGCCGCATCAGATCCAGCTCCACCGCGCTTTTGTAGCGCCCCAGCAGGCCCAGCTTGCGTTGGCCGATGCCGTGTTCAGCGCTGATGGAACCACCGCGGGCATGGGCACTGTCGTGCACCAGAAGACTGAGTGCCGCGTAATTCGCCATGTGCGCATCCACCGTCGAATCCAGCGGATGAGCGACGTTGTAATGCAGGTTGCCGTCGCCCAGATGGCCGAAGGTGAAATGGCGAACACCGGGAAAGTGCGCCTGCAACAGCGCATCGGTGTGGCTGACGAACGCCACGACCTGGGAAATCGGCACCGAGATATCGTGCTTCATGTTGCGACCGGCGCGCTTCTGCGCCTCGCTCATGTTTTCGCGCAACAGCCACAGCGCGTCGCTTTGCGCGAGGCTTTCGGCGATCAGCGCATTGGCCAGCAAGTCCTTTTCGAACGCATCGCCAAGCACCGCTTCAAAGGCTTCGCGGGCGTGAGTTTCGCTGTGGTTATCCGAGAGTTCCAGCAACGCGAACCAAGGCTGACTGACACCGAGGAAAGGTTGCGGACCTTCGGGAAATTGTTCGTGCAACAAGGCCAGGCAGTCGGCACTGAGCAGTTCGAAAGCCGTGAGGCTGGCTCCAAACCCGGCACGGGCATGGGACAGGAATTGCACCGCTTGCGCCAGCGAATCAAAGGCCAATAACGCCGTAGCCTGAGCCTTGGGCAGCGGGAACAGTTTCAGCGTGGCGGCAGTGATAATACCGAGGGTGCCTTCACTGCCGATGTACAGGTCACGCAGATCGTAGCCGGTGTTGTCCTTGCGCAGACCGCGCAGGCCGTTCCAGATTTCGCCCTGGGCGGTTACCACTTCCAGCCCCAGCGTCAGCTCGCGGGTATTGCCGTAGCGCAATACGGCGGTACCACCGGCATTGGTGCCGAGATTGCCGCCAATGGTGCAACTGCCTTCGGCGCCCAGACTGAGGGGAAACAGGCGACCGGCGTTGCGGGCGACGTCCTGCACGTTTTGCAGAATGCAGCCGGCTTCGACGGTCAACGTGTCGTTGTCGGTGTCCACAGCGCGCACCCGGTTCAGGCGATCCAGCAACAGCAACACCGCACGACCGCTGGCGTCCGGCGTGGCGCCGCCCATCAGCCCGGTATTACCGCCCTGCACCACCACCGGCGTATCGGCGGCCACACAGGCGCGGACCACGGCCGCAACTTCTTCGGTGTTGGCCGGGTGCACGGCGGCAACGACCTGGCCAACGTAACGTCCCTGTTTGTCAGTCAGGTACGGCGCGGCCTCTTCGCTGCTCTGCACATGGCTCGCGCCGAGCAGTTGCTGCAAGTCTGCGAACAGACTCACGGAAGCACCGCCAGCGGCGCGGCGTTGCGATATTTTTCGTGCAAGTCACGCAGCGCCTGAGACGGTGCCATGTCCGTGCGTTCGCCGAGCTCGATCAGCCAGCCGCTGCGGTGCCAATCGCGCACGATGGCGTCCAGTTTCGCCTGGGTATCCTGCTCACCCTTGCGCAACCAGATCACCGAGTTCGACGGGATCAAGTCACCCGGCAACGGGATCTCGTAACCCGCCCATTCGGCATCGCTCAACAACGCATGCATGGTCGGGCTGACATGCACCGCCGCCACGCAACCGTTGCCGCGCAGGGACAACAACGATTCGGACTGGCTGCGGAATGCCTTGATCTCGGCGCCGTAGGTTTCCTGCAGCGGCTTGATGAAGTTGCTGCCCTGGGACACGCACACCGGTTTGCCCTTGAGGTCGGCCCACTGGGCAATGCCCGAGCCTTTGCGAATCAACGCCGCGCCGCCTACTTCCTCGTATGGCGTGGGCACGTAATCGAGAATCTCGCCGCGTTCTTCGGTGAACTGCATGTTGGCGATCAGGATGTCGACCTTGCCCTGCTGCAGGAACTGCACACGGTTCGGCGCCAGCACCGAGACGGTGTTGGCCTCGACGCCCAAGGCCTTGGCCACGCCCTTGGCGAGCTCGACGTTGTAGCCCAGGTGTTCACCGGTCTTCGGGTCGATGGTGCCGAATGGCGGGCCGCTGAGAATCACCCCGACAGTGATGGCGTGACGCTGCTCGATCTTGTCCAGCGTGGCATCGGCCCGGGCCAGGCTTGCAGCCAATGCGACAGCGCCGGCCAGGCACAGCGAGGACAGGGTTTTAGCGGAAAAAAGACGATTCATGCGCGACTACCTTGAACGGCCGTCGCGCAATGCGGCGGCGTATTGAAGACGATGAGATGAATCAGACGCCGTTGGCCTGAAACTTCTTTTGCAGCTCGACCAGCGCCGGCGATGCAGGCGTGATGCGGTTGCGGGTCTGGGCCTCGATCAACCAGCCGCTGCGGTGCAGCTCCTTGACGATCGGGTCGAGCTTCGCCTGGGTATCGCTCTCTCCGCGCCGGGTCCAGATCACTGAAGGCGCCGGGTTCAGTTCCGGGGTGATCGCCCGGTAGTCCTTCCATTCGGGACTGTCGGCGATCAACGGGTTGACCAGCGTGGCGTCGTGCACCGCCGCGACGCAGTTGTTGCCGCGCAGTGCCAGCAAGGATTCGGACGAGCTCTTGAAGGCCTTGATCTCGACACCCAACTCGGTGAGCGGTTTGACGTAGCTGCTGCCTTGCGAGGTGCAGACCGGTTGTCCTTTGAGGTCTTCCCAACGTGCGATCTTGCTGTCCTTGAGGACTGCGGCGGTGCCGCCGACCCGGTAAAACGGCGTCGGCACAAAACCGAGAATTTCGCCGCGTTCCGCCGTCCATTCCATGTTGGCAATCAGCAAATCGACTTTGCCCTGCTGCAGAAACTGCACACGGTTGGCCGGCAACACCGGCACCAGTTCGACTTCAGCACCCAACTGCCGACCCAACTCCTGAGCGAGCTCAACGTTCAGGCCTCGCGGTTTTTGCGTGGCTGGATCGATCCCGCCAAAGGGGCCACCCGACAGCAGCACGCCGACCACCAGCACATGACGCTGCTCGATTTTGTCCAGCGTCGCATCGGCTTGGGCAGCGGTGCTGGCAGCCAGCGAAATCAAGGCACCCAACATCGCAGGCAATAATCGTTTTACAGGCGTGCGCTCAAACAACATGGATTTCCCCTCATGGATGATCGGCGTAACCCCGATCTGATGAGTGGGCATCCTGCGTACTGCGCCAAGGTAACGGAAATACAAATATCTAATATCGTTATAACTCAGGCGCTGTCATTTTTTAGAAGAACGCTTATAAGCCAACGTTTATTGACCTATACCTACTTACAGAAAAATCAATTTCTCCTAACACATAAATATATGTAATGTTTATGTTCGCGCCCTTGATATAAAAGCAGCCGCCATGTCGACCCTCGATCTCGAATTACTGCGCACCTTCATTGCCGTGGTCGATCACCACAGTTTTGCCGAGGCCGGTGCACGAATGGCCCGCACGCAGTCGTCGGTCACCCAGCACATGCAACGCCTGGAGCAACAGGTGGGCGTGAGCCTGTTCGAAAAACGCGGGCGGCAAAAGCACCTTACGGAAGCCGGACAGCAGTTGTTACGGCATGCCCGGCAGATGCTTTCGCTCAACGACGACGCGCTGAACTCATTGCGCGAAAGCAGCCTGAGCGGCGTGCTGCGCATCGGTTCGCCCCACGACATCGCCGACACCATCCTGCCGCCCATGCTTAGCCACATCGCGCGATCGGCACCGCGCTTACGTCTGGAGATTGATGTGGGTCGTAGCCCGTTTCTGATGGACGACCTGCACCGGGGCAAAGTCGACATGGTGATTTCCACCCGAGAAGACTCCAGCCTTGAAGGTTTTGCCTTGCGCACCTCGCCGGTGTGGTGGATTTGCTCGGCCCAGTACATCCATACTCCGGGCGAACCCTTGCCACTGATTCTCGTCGAGGAACCGAGTATCTATCGCCGCTACGCGCTGGAGGCCCTGGAGCGCGCCAACATTCCCTGGCGCCAGGCTTACCTGGCATCGAACCTGATCGGCATCAAAGCGGCGACGCGTGCGGGACTGGGCGTCACCCCCAGAAGTATGGAAATGCTCGGCCCGGACATGCGCGTACTGGGTGAAAATGACGGATTGCCGCGACTGCCAGACGTGACCTATCACTTGTGGATTCGCCCGAACACCGTAAACCCGCTAGTGCGTCGGGCGTATGAGTTGATCAAAAGCAGTCAAGGGCACTGATGCCCCGGTTCAGCTGCCCGCACCGCCGTGGGCTTCTTCAAAGAAGTAGTCCTTCCAGCTGGCCGCCTTGTTTTTCAGTACGCCTAACTCCTGCAATTTTTCGGCATAGATGAAGGTGCGCTGTGGCACGACGGTAAAGTCGATTTCGGGGTCGGCGACGATTTTCTCAACCAGCGGCAAGGCCAGCTTCGACTGCTCCACCCGGATATAGATCTGGGCTGCCGCGGACTTGTCAGCCTTGATTATTTTCTCGGCCTCGGCCAGCGCGTCGTAGAACGCCTTGTAGGTTTTCGGGTTTTCGTCGTGGAATTTTTCAGTGGTGTACAGCACGTTAAACGTGGCCTGCCCGCCGAGTACGTCGTAGGAGCTCAGTACCTTGTGCACGTTGGGATTCTGCAGTTCCTGGTACTGGAACGGCGGACTGGAAAAATGTGAATTGATCTCTGAACCGCCAGCGATCAGCGCCGCTGTAGCATCCGGGTGCGCAAGGCTGATCGAGATATCGTCAAACTTCTTGAAATTGTCTTTGCCGAACTGTTTGGCCGTTTCGATCTGCAGCGTGCGCGACTGGAAACCGACCCCCGCCGCCGGTACGGCAATGCGATCTTTCTCGGTGAAGTCCTTGAGGCTCTTCACATTCGGTTTATTCGTCAGCAGGTAATTGGGCATCGAGCCCAGCGAGGCAATGGCCTTGACGTTCTGCTTGCCTTTTGTCCGGTCCCAGATCGTGAGCATCGGCGGCACGCCGGCTGACACCACATCCAGCGCGCCGGCCAACAGTGCCTCGTTCATCGCCGTGGCACCGGAGATGCTGTTCCAGTCGACCTTGATATCGAGGCCCTGCCCCTTGCCATGTTTCTCGATGAGCTGCTGATCCCGTACCACATCCAATATCAGGTAACCGATACCAAATTGCTGGGCAATGCTGATCTTGCCTTCGGCGTGAACGCCGGAGCTCAGTAACATACTCGCCGCAGCCAGGGAGGTCGCCAACACTGTCAACGCAGAACGCTTGAAGGGAGTTGCCATGAAAGCGCCATCGCCATCGCCATCAGCTCCGAGCACGCCCGGCAATGTTCTGAATGGCGCCTCAGCGCCCCAAAAACAGCCGGCACCAAAAGTCGCCTGCTCAACCTGTGTTTCCTGTTGAAGATCGCTCATGTTCCAGCGACCCCACTGTCCGCCAACAAGTGCAGGTGCAACTGCGCGATGTGCTCTGGGCCGATTCCACAGCATCCTCCAACAATACTGGCGCCAGCCGCTACCCAGGATCTGGACCAACGCAAATATGACTCGGGATCCAGATCGCTACGAATCTCCAGCAATGTACTGTTGGCTTTGGCCTCTGTGCTGACGGGAGGAAATGCGTTGGCGTAAACCCCTAGCTCAATGCTCTGGTCGAGGCTATCAAGAACATCCCGGGCTTCGGCCAGAGCCGCTGCCATGACTTCCGGCTGACTGCAATTGAACAGCACGACTCTCGCACCCAACTCGGCCGCCACGCGTACCGCCTCGCCGACTGGCTCAGTGGAACGCAGTTGCGGTGACTCATTGACCTCATCCAGAAGCGTAAACGACACCCACAACGGTTTGAGCTCGGTGCCCAGCGCCTCTGCTACCGCCCTGACTTCAGCCGTAGAACTCTGAGTTTCCGCTAACCAGACATCGACATGCGCCCGCAACCCGGCAATAAGCTCTCGATGGATCGTGACAGAACGTTGATGATCGAACAGGTCCGGCCGATAGGATCCGAGAGCCGGCGGTAACGAGCCGGCCACGGTCACCGGCTCGGCACTCTCGGACGCCGCCTGACGAGCGAGCCGCCCAGCCCGCTCAGCCAGCACTCGCCCCTGCGCGGCAAAGCGCTCTTCACCTATATGAAAAGGCACAACCGCGTAGCTGTTGGTGGTGATTATCCGGGCACCGGCATCCACGAACGCCCTATGCGCCCGAAGCACAAACCCGGGCGCCTCGATCAGTGCGAGCGCTGACCATTCAGGCTGACGAAACGGCGCCCCGATACGTTTCAGCTCGCGCCCCATACCGCCATCGAGTAAACGCAAAGAAGATTGACTCATTGGCTTGCACTCACCTTAGGCGCCGACGCGGACAGCCATTGATCAACCTTGGCGGTGTTCGCCTGAACCCACTCTTTGGCCGCGACGTCAGCCGGCAGTTTTTCCTTTTCGATCTTCAGGATCAGCTCATTGAGCTGCGCCGGGTCGATGGCGACATTCTTCAGGAACTCGGCAATTTTCGGGGCGCGTGTCTGCAAGGCTGTGGACGCCAGGACATGAACCCTGGCATCCGGGAAGGCACAGGTAATCTGACTTTTGTTCAGCCAGTCGGGATCGACCGTCGGGCTGATGAATTTCCAGCAGCCATCGACCTTGTAGAGCGGGTCACCTTTTTTGTTGTCCTGGGCGTAGCCGTCGAATGCGGGCTCTTCGAGGCGACGCAGGTCATAGGCCGAGAAGATCCAGTCCGGGGTGTAGGCATAAAACACCACGCCACGTTGCGCCTTGTAGGCCGAGGCCAGCTTGGCATAGGTCACGGAAGCTTCCGTGGACACCGACTCGAACTTATCGGCAAACCCGTAATCCTTGGCCTTGATCTGGCCAATGTAAGTCGACTCCCAGCCTGCAGGCCCCACCAGCAACTCAGCCTTGCCGCCGCCCAGTGGCTCAAACAGCTTGGCCACTTCAGGCTTTTTCAGGTCGTAGATGGATTTAACGCCGTATTTGTCCTGCAAATACCCGGGGATATAGAACCCTTGTTCGCCCGCATAAGGCTTGACGTTTGGCACCAGTGAACGGGGGCCACCCGTGACGTACTTGTTCCAGGCAGCCGACTGGTTGGGCAGCCAGATGTCGGTCAACACATCAACCGAGCCATCGCCTTTCGCGGCGGCACTGAACAGCACCGCGACATCCCCGGCCAGGTACGATACATCGCCGTCCAGTCGGGTTTTGATCACCTCTGCGAGGATGTTCTGAATGGCGATTGCACCTGTCCAGTTCTGCTCGCCAATGACGATCTTTTCCTTGGCCAACACGGTTGCCGGGAGAATCAGGGAGGCCAGCAGCGCGGCTGCGCCCACAGTGCGCGATAAGTGTGTCTTCATGATAAGTCTCACGTCAGTTGTGCAGGTGATCTTGCTTGCGCAAGCTAGATTGAATGATTCGGTCAGGGATCAGCGCGCACAGGACAATCGCCACGCCGGCGAGCACACCCTCGCCACCCTTGATATTGCGCAGTGCTGTCATCACGTCATAACCCAGTCCGCCGGCGCCGATCAGCGCGGCCACAACCACCATCGACAGGCTCATGACGATCGTCTGGTTAATTCCTAGCAACAGCGAACGGCGAGCTAGCGGCAACTGCACCTTGATCAGGGTTTGCCAAGGACTGGCGCCGTGCGCGACGGCAGCCTCGACAGCGTCCTTCGGTACTTCCTGAATACCCAACGAGGTCAAACGGATCATCGGCGCCAGCGCGAAAATCACCGTCGCGATCACGGCCGGGGTCTTGCCCACCGAGAAGAACGCCACGGCCGGAATCAGATAGACAAAGGTTGGCAGCGTCTGCATGACATCCAGCAAAGGTGTGAGCAGCCGTCGTACCAGCGGCCGCTTCGCCAGCACAATGCCGGTGGGTACACCTATGACCAGAGCAATCAGTACCGACGAACCGACCAGCGCCAGCGTTGCGATGGTTCGCTCCCAGAAGCCGAACAGGCCGATGTACAACAACGCCGCGCTGCTGGTCAGCGCCAACGCAACGCCAGCCGAACGCCAGGCCAGCAACACCAGCGCCAGCGCCGACACCGTCCAGGGCAGCCAGCCCAGCAGGTTTTCAATCCCTTCGATGACGGTGCGAACGACAACGATCACGCCGATAAATGCCCCCTCGAACGTGACCTGAGACCAGCCGATAAATTCGTCAATGCTCTGCGCTGCCAGCAGTAGCGCCTGGCGATTGGCCGGGAACTGCAGCACTGCATTCGTCGTGTCAGGCGTAATGACTCGCCAGACCACCAAGGCCTGACTGACCAGCAGTACCACCAACGGCAGAACCCAACCCGATGCGTTTCGTCGCACGGGCGCGCGGCTCAGCGAGAACGCAGTGAAGCGGCTGGCAGCGAACACGGCGACTGCCGCCAGCACCGCAAACAACGATGAACTGGCAATGCCTTGACCCAGGACGGCCAATGCCGCGAGTTCGCTGGCAAACGTAAGCCAGAACAATCCGCCCTTTGCCCGTGCCGCCAGGGCCGCCGGCCCCAGCAAAAGAGCTTGCCACCCACGCAAGCCAGGGGTAGCGGAATGCTCGCGCAGTTCACTTTCTGGAGCCTTGAAGCTAACGCTGTCCACGCTGTACAGAGGGGATCGTGTGGATGTGCAATCCCGAAAGAAGTCCGCGACTTCGGCGTCAGCGGGATGTTCGAGCAACTGTTCTGGAGTGCCCAACTGCACCAGACGGCCATGGCGCAGCACAGCTATTCGGTCTGCCAGGCGTATGGCTTCGGCCGGATCATGCGTGACTATCAAGGTGCTGATGCCGCGCTCGCGGGCCAGTGCAAGGAAATGGCTTTGCAGATCTCGGCGGATGGTTGGGTCCAGAGCACTGAAAGGCTCGTCCATCAGCAGAATTTCAGGCTCCGTCACCAAGGCCCGTGCCAGGCCGACACGTTGCTGCATGCCGCCGGAGAGCTCATGCGGATAATGCTCACCCCAACCTTCCAGCCCTACCGCCTGCAACTGCAGGGAGGCTGCCGCGTGACGAATCGACTCACGTTCGCCGCGCAACTCCAGCGCAAGCGCGACGTTATCCAGCACTGTGCGGTGAGGTAACAAACCAAAATGCTGAAACACCATACCGATGCGTCGCGACCTCAAATCACGTAAAGCCTTGTGGCTCAACCCGCTGATCGCTTGACCCTCGATCAAGACTTCACCACTCGTGGGTTCGATCAAGCGGTTGATGTGACGCAACAACGTCGACTTGCCGCTTCCAGACGTCCCCATCAAGCACAAGACCTCGCCCCGACGCACCTTCAAGCTGACATTGCTCACTGCCGGTGGTGCAGAAGAACCTTTTTTTCGCAGATAGGCTTTGGTGACGTTTCGCAGCTCAAGGACCACATCATCCTCATTGGCTTGATCGTCGGAGGGTTTCGCAAGTCGTTGAGCAGACTCGGGCCGGGCAGTCGCAAAAGAGGATTGAATGATAGTCACAGGAGCTCCCGGCACACTTTCTGAGTTCTATAAAGCTAATAGATCTTAAAAAGCACAAACAAATATCTTTTTGGAATTAGCTTAAGCTGCTCCGTTCCTTCCCCTGGGTCAGACCTCGGTCCAATTGCCTGAGCTTAAAATAACCAAAAAGAATTAATAAATACAAAAATAGTATTTATAGTTATATGACTATCCGGGTACGCTCAGTTCATCCCGTCATTTACCACCACAGGGAAGTGCCCCATGAATCCGACAGCCAACGTCATCGACTTCGTCAGCTACCGCAAACGCAAACAGGCTCAGCAACGGGCGCGGGCCATGTGGGAAATGTACGCACGCAATGCAGGTTTGCAGGCCGCTCAGTGGGTGCACGCCGCTAAAGCCAGCGAGACGCGTCACGCGTGAATGCGCAAGAACCCTCGCGCTTTCTGGCGAGCGCCGACGAGCCCGTGCTGGATTTGAACAATCTGGAACCATTGGAAGAAGACCCGATCTGCGAACGGGTCGCACAGAACTTGCAACGCCTGCGCAGCAAGCGTCATCTTTCCCTTGACGCCCTGGCCCGGCAGTGTGGTGTGAGCCGGGCGATGTTGGCGCAGATCGAGTCCGGGCGCAGCGTGCCGTCCATCAAGGTGCTGTGCAAAATCGCCAAGGGCTTGAAGGTGTCGGTGGCCGCCTTTCTGGAGCATCGGGCCTTCGAAGGGGTGGCGATGCTGTCGGCCAGCCAGAGCAAACGTCTGGTCAGTGCCAGCGGCGCCTTTGTCAGCCGCGCGCTGTTTCCGTTCGACGTGGCGCGCCAATCGGAGTTTTACGAACTGCGCCTGAGCCCGTTGGGAGAGGATCAGTCCGAAGGACATGGCCCCGGAGTGCAGGAAAACCTGGTGGTGGCTCAGGGTGTGCTGGAGATCAGCGTCAACGACAAGCGCTACCTGCTCTCCACCGGCGACTCGATCCTGTTCTATGCGGACCAGCCCCACCGCTACCGCAACCCGGCCGACAGTGAGGCGGTGGCCTATCTTGTGGTGACTTACCCCGAACGCCTGGACTGAAAAGCGGACATTAAAAAGCCCGGCAGGGTTAACCCTGCCGGGCTTTTTAACGTCTGATGCCAAGGATCAGCAGGTGCAGCACATCAGCGGCATGCCATTGCAGCTCATCATCATCGGCATGCTGCAGTCGTTCATCATTTTCATCATCAGGGCGCAGCAGCTTTTCATCATGTCCATGTTCATGCCTGCCATCGGCATGATTTTGCACATCATGCAGTCATCCATCATGGTGCATTCCATCACGCACTTCATCGATGGCATCGGCATGCCCATCATCGGCATTGGCATCATCATGTTCATCATCGGCATGGCCATGCTCGCCGGGGACATGCCCATCATGCTCATGTTGCCGCAATGCATCATCATCGGCATGCCGCAGTTCATCATCATCTGCATCATTTCGGCGCTGTTCTTGAACATCGCCATGTCCATGCCGGCGGCCGGCATCATCCTGCACATCATGCCATCGTCCATCATGTCGCAAGTCATGGTCGCCATCATCATCGGCATGCCCATCATCGGCATGTTGGTGTTCATTGGCATTGGCATCTGCACGGCGTTCATCATGGTGTTGCTCCCCGGAGGATTTGAGAGTTGGACGAAGTTGATGGCGTGGATTCTAAGGATTGGCGGATGGCCGGCAAGAGGGTGATCCAGCAGCAAAAATGGACGCCGGAGCCAGATTAATGAAGTACCAGGGGGAGTTACGACTGCTATAGCAGCCGTTTAATTGCTATTGCAGATTTCTTTAAAGCCATCACGCCGTTTCATCGGCTTTGGATATGCAACTTAAATCTTTTTACATAACTGAAAGAAATAAACGATCTAACCAGTATCGACTTGTTTTTCTCCTTCGCCGGGAGACTGACTATACGCCCCCCCTATTATGTAAAAACTCGAGAGACTTCAACGTCTCTTGCTACGCCGTAATCACCAACAGCCTGGTAATCCCCGCCCTCGCGCTCGTATTCACGCAGAATCCGCAAGGCTGAGAACACCAACACAAGGAGCAGGGTTAGCAGTGCGCCAAAACCCAATTCGACGAACATGATCAACCTCCTCGCGGTGGCGTTTCATCCAATCCAATGACCTCCAGCATCAAACCCGTGCGCGCCACCACCCGGACCTGTTGGCCCAGGTGCAGGGGCGAGCGGCTGCGCACTTGCCATTTTTCGCCCTGCAGTTGCACCCAGCCGCTCATCGGCAGATCCGGCAGCAGTCCCGTCACTGTGGCCAGGCTGCCGACCAGGCCCGCATCGCCGCTGACCAGGGCACGGCGTCGTGCCTTGAGCGCCATACCGACCAGAGTCATCAGCAACAGGGCGCTGATCAGTGCCATGCCGATGATCAGCGCCAACGGAATGCCGAAACCCGGTACATCTGTGTCAATCAAAATCACTGCGCCGACTACAAAGGCAACCACCCCACCCAAGCCGATTACACCGAAACTCGGTAGAAACGCCTCGGCGATCATGAAGGCGAGCCCTAGCAGAATCAGTCCGACCCCGGCGTAATTCACGGGCAACAGTTGCAGGGCATACAGCCCCAGCAACAGGCAGATGCCACCGAGCACTCCACCGACGGCCGACCCTGGGCTCATGAATTCGAATATCAACCCATAGACCCCGAACATGATCAGCAGCAATGCCACGCTGGGGTTGGTGATCACCGCCAGCAGTTGTGTGCGCCAATCAGGCGCATGATCGATGAGTGCAGCCCCGGCGGTACTCAGCTTCAACGTCTGACCGGCGACATTCAGGCTCTTACCGTCCAGTTGCTTGAGCAGGTCTGCCACGTCATTGGCCACATAATCGACCACCTTGAGTTTGAGCGCTTCGTCGGCCGACAAGCTGAGCGATTCACGTACCGCTTGTTCGGCCCAGTCGGCATTGCGTCCGCGCAATTGCGCAAGACCACGGATGTAAGCTGCCGCATCGTTGATCTGTTTTCGAGTCAAGGTGTCCCGTAGCTCAGGCGGAGAATTCTTGTCAGTGGTGGGTGAGCGAGGTGGTTCGGGTGCGGTACCGGGCAGGCCGCCGATCTGCACCGGCGTAGCGGCGCCCAGGTTGGTACCCGGGGTCATGGCGGCAATGTGGCTGGCATACAAAATATAGGTGCCGGCGCTGGCCGCGCGTGCGCCACTAGGGGCAACGAAACTGACCACTGGCAGGGGGCTGGCCAGAATCGCCTTGATGATCAAGCGCATCGAAGTGTCCAGCCCGCCGGGGGTGTCGAGGTTGATGACCACCAACTGTGCGCCCTCGGTCACCGCACGTATCAAGCCGCGCTCCACGTAGTCGGCGCTGGCCGGACCAATAGCATCGTTGACGGTCAGAATCACGACACTGCCCGCAGCCGACGCCGTCGTCGAAACCGTCGGTAGCCAGACCAGCATCATCACCAAGAGCAGGCGGCGCCACCAGTGACTGTTCACGGGACCCTCCCAGGAGCGGGTTCGGCAGTCTTCAACCTTCACTTAAAGCGTAGTTGAGTCAGCCGTAGGCGATACAGGCGCGGCGGTTAACGCAGGGCAAGTGCCAAAACTGTTCACCAAGATCTCATGTCACCGTACTGTGCCTCTCGGAGGGAAAATGGTGTACCAAAGCAATCTGGTCCTACGGGCTGCACTGATACGAGTGTTTGGTAGCTTGAAAGTCTTGGCGCCGCTGCTATAGGTGAAAACAGGAGATGGCATTCCTCCTTTGTGCTGATGATGCCTGCGTGAACCCTGGACAGAGCACGCGTGAAAAATCGAGAAATCACGCAAAAGTCACGCACATGAAAAAGGCCAATGCTGTGAACATTGGCCTAAGTCATTGAAAAATATGGTCGGGACGGAGTGATTCGAACACTCGACCCCTGGCACCCCATCTCCTTTTTCATACTTCTTGAAAGCTTCCAAGATTTTACTCTGGATTTTTCAAAGCCAGTATTTACTTGAGCTCCAGCGGTGTTCTGCTCTACGAGAGCCCAGGAACGTCCATCAAGAGCCGACGTTTTTGTGGAGGTAAAAGTAGGGGGAACCCATTTCATGGCCAAAATCACCATCAAAGAACTCGAGTCGCTGACCACGGAAGATGCCGGCCGAATCCTCAGGGAGGATGGCAATCTGGCCGGTCGAATCTCAGTGCGCAACGGCGGTGTATCGGTCAGCTTGTTCTATCGGTATTGGTAGGGCGAGCAGAAAAAAGAGTACGCCTGTTACTCCTGCATACCGGTCAGTTATACGGTTACGGCGAAGCGCTGAGCATCAAAGGGCGGCAACGGCCAAGAACCCGGCGCCCTTCTTGAAGCTCATGTTATGGACGAAATTCTTGATCAGCCTGACTTCAAGGCACGTTATGACGCGCTTCGGGAGCGAGGCAAGAGCGCGAAAGTCGCGCTCTTGCCTGCATGCGGGTCCTATTGATTAGACTGAATGCCATGTTGCGGGACGGCACCGAATGGCGGTGACGAGTGGCATGGTGAAGACAGTTGCTCCCACAAGGTTGGCGCATATCCTGTGGGAGTGGGCTTGCTCGCGATGAGGCCCTGCAGAAGCCGCATCACACTCAGGCGATAACGATCCCGCCGCTGGACAGACTGTCCAGCCCCACGCCAACCAGCGTCACCGAATCATTGCCAAACGTCAGCACGGTATCCTGCCCCACCACCGTGGCATGGGTCCGGAAGTCGTCGTTCGGCGTCACGCCCTGAACCCCGAGAAACACCAGTTTGTCGTTCGCCTGATACCCAACCACCCGGTCCTGGCCGAACGCGCCGCTGAACAGGAACGTATCGATCCCGCCCCCTGACTCCAGCAGGTCGTTGCCTGCCCCGCCGACAAACACGTCGTTGCCCTTGCCACCGATCAGATGATCGTTGCCGTCCAGGCCAAACAACCAATCACCAACAGCCTGTGCCTTTAGCGTATCGGCCCCTGCACCGCCCTTCACCGTTGAGGCGTACTGAGTCAGTTGATTGCCGATCGCGAGGCCATTGACGGTCACGCTGTGGCTCACGTCATCCTTGAACAGTCCCCACAGGAAACCCGGCTCTTCGGTCACGATGCTACCGATGTCGCGGGTGATGCTGATGCCGCCATTGGCGTCGCGGATGTACAGGTTGCCGGCGCCGTCATTGGCAAAATCGAAATTCTTCACCGACTGCTGCAAATCGAACACGTTATTGCCCTTGCCGCCCTGCAGGATGTTGTAGCCGCCGCTGTCTCGAAAGGTGTCGTTGCCGTCACCGCCGTCCAGATAATCATTGCCCTTGCCGCCCTGAATCAGGTCGCTGCCGTCACTGCCAATGATGAAGGTACTGCCCTTGTGGGTTTCAGCATTGCGGTTCAGGTCCTGGACCCAGGTGTTGGCGCGTGCCGGGTCCGAAAGATTGGCAACGATGATCGTCGAGTCTTTGCTGGTGAGGTCGTAGAACTTCGACTCCAGCACCCGGGTCATGCCGTCGCCGTAAGCGGTGGGCAGGTGCGAAATCCAAGTCGGGATGTTGAGGATGGAAAATGGCAGCAGGTTCCACGCCGTCGACGCGTAGTGGTCGTTGAAGCTGACGATGTTGTTGGTCGCCGAGTCTTGATGGGCATCGTGCACGCCGACCGATGCCAGGTTGAACGATGAGCCGTCGAGCGCACGGAACACCGGGTCGTTTTCATAGCCGATATTCAGCACTTTATCGGTGGTGCTTTGGGTCGGTGAGGCATAAGCGACGTAGTTCGAGTCCTTGAAGAAACCGCCCCATTTATCGTTGCTCAAATCCGCCAGGCTGTTGACTGCCAGCCCGCCGAGGCTGTGCCCGCTGACCAGCACGTCCTTGCCTGACAGGCCATTGGCGCTGGCGAACGCAGCAACGTCGCCGAACAGTTTCGCGAAGGCCTCGCCTGCGTAGTTTTTCGCATAATCCTGGGGACCCAATGCCGCCAGCAGGTCATTGATCACATCGCCGATGGAGTCGCTGATCTGGCTTTCCCGAGGGCCGCTGGTGCCGCGAAAGGCGATGCCGATTTCCGTGAGATGACCCTGTGCATCGTACTTGCCGAGGATCTCCACCTGGGCGCTGGTGTACCCGGCCTTTTCACCAAAGAAGGTTCCGCGCGCATCCGTCTTGCCGTCATAGCCCAGCTGCGTGGCGGTGATGGGGGTCCAGCCGGCCTTCTGCACCGCATCCAGCGCGGCTTTTTCGGAATCGGGGTTCCAGGGAATGCCGGGAATCACGCCTTGGGAATCAGTGCCGCCAATCAGCGCCGTGACCAGCGTTGCCGGCAAACCTGCGCCGAATCCGTTGTGCTGGTAACCGGTGGCAAAGCCGTTGTCGAGGTTGTGATAGGAATACAGCGTGATTGCCATCGCGTCGGTAAACAACGCTTTGGCGTCTGCTATGCCGAGGTTTTTGTAGTCGTATACACCCATGGGTATTGCCTCTCTCTCTTTGTTGGAATTGTCAGAGATAGCTCACGACCAGGACACCTCGATCACGAGGCGTCCCGGAGCATCCAGTGCAGTTGTTTGAACCCGTTACGCAAACACGAACCCGGAAGCCGAAAGGTTATCCAGCCCGACGCCTACCAGGGTCACGGAAAAGTCGCCAACCTTGAGCAGTGTGTCTTGACCGGCCTGTGATGCATGCTGCCGGTAGTCGTAGCCCTGCCCCGCGCCTTCCACGCCCATGAACACCAGTTTGTCGCTGCCCTGGTAGCCATTGATCGCATCGAACCCGAAGGCGCCGCTGAACAGGAACGTGTTGCTGCCGCCACCGGAATGCAGCACATCGTTGCCGGCGCCGCCGACGAAGGTCACATGGCCCTTGTCGCTGCGCAGCAAATCATCACCCCCGTTACCGAACAGCCAGTCGCCCACGACACTGGCCACCAGCGTGTTGCCCAAAGCGTCACCGTTGAGCGAATGGTTGTAGTGGGTCAATTCGCTGTCATTGAGCAGACCATTGGCAGTCACGCTGTAGGTGACTTCCTTGCTCCCCCACCACGACCCGGACTCCTTGCCCACCAGTGCGCCGATGTCCCGGGTCATGCTGATGCCGCCATACGCGTCGCGCACGAACAATGTGCCTTCGCCGTCATTGGCGATGCTGAAGTTCTGCAACGGTTTCTGCAGCTCGAAGGTGTTGACGCCCTTGCCCCCCGACAGAATGTTGAAGCCGCCGTCATCACGGAAACGGTCGTTGCCGTCCCGGCCTTCGATAAAGTCATTGCCGAGACCGCCCTTGAGCAGGTCGTCGCTGTCGGTGCCAATGATGAACGTGCTGCTGGTGTGCGGTTCACCGCTGCGTCCAAGATCCTCGACCCAAGTGGAACCTCGTGCCGACTGCGAAAGGTTGGAAACGATCAGGGTCGAATCCTTGTCGGTCAACTGGTAGAAGCGCGAGTCGATCACCCGGTTCAATCCGTCGGCGTAGCCCAGCGAGCCATGGGCTGACCAGTTCATCGGGTTGAGAATGCTGAATGGCACCAGGTTTTGCGCAGTGGATGCGTAGTGATCGTTGAAGTTGACGATGTTGTTGGTGGCCGACGCTTGATGACCGTCATGCTTGCCCAGCGAGCCACTGCTGAAGGTGGTGCTGTCGAGTACCCGAAACACCGGATCGTTCTCGTAACCGATGTTCAGCACGTTATTGCCAGTGGAGCTCTGGGTTGGCGAAGCGAATGCTACGTAACTGGCATCCTTGTAGAAGCCGCCCCAATTGTTCCCGCTCAGCTCGGCGACGCTGTTGACCCCCAGGCCACCGAGGCTGTGACCGCTGACCAGCACGTCCTCGGCACTGAGGCCATAGGCGATGGCGAACGCAGCCACTTTACCGAGCAGCGTATCGAAGGCGTTTTTTGCGTAGTGGGTTGCGTAATCCACTGGGCCAACCGCCGCCAACAGGTTGTTTTTCATATCGCCGAACGTGTCGTTGTAGCCGAGCCCGCCGGTGCCACGAAAAGCAATGCCGATACCGATCAGTTTTCCGGCGGCGTCGTACTTGCCGAGCACTTCGGCTTCGGCGCTGGTGAAACCGTCCTTCTCGCCGAAATACGTGCCCTGCGCCCCGACCTTGCCTTGATAACCCAGGGCATTGGCGCCGATCGGCGCCCAGCCATTGGCCGGAAATGACTGGCCGGTAGGTGCATAGGCATACAACGTCAGGGCGATGGCATCGGTGTACAACACCTTGCCGGCCTCGCTGCCGGCATTTTTGTAATCAAACAGTCCCATGTTGTGCTCTCTCTTCCTTCAAGTCAGAACTGCCAGGCCAGGCCCAGGCCCCAGTCGCGCTGAAACTCGGCGCTGAGCCAACTGACGGGATCGCCGAGGGTGCCGGTGTCCAGCCAGGCTGCGGCGGCCTGTTCCGAGCCTGCGCCAATCAATAGCAACAGCATGCCGACCGGGGCCGGTTTGATGCGTACGTCCATGTTGAACACTCGCTTTTTTGTTTTTGTGTAGGTTCTGCGGTGTTACCGAGTCCTCGGCCCCTGGCCAAACGCCTCGTCCACCCGAGCCAGATCCTGCTCGCTCAAGGTACCCGCGTAGTAATGCAACCTGGTCCAGGCCATCAGATAGTCGTAGCGGGTCTGGGCCAGGTCCCGGCGGGTGGTGAACAGTTGTTGTTCGGCGTTCAGCGCATCGAGGTTGACCCGCTCACCGCCCAGGATGCTTTGCTTGGTCGACACCACTAGCGCTTCAGCGGAAGTCAGGGCTTTTTGATAGGCCCGCAGCTTGCTCACCCCCGACAGGCAGGCGCTGAACTGCCGACGTAGCTCGATCAGGGTTTCCCGGGTCTTGCCGTCCAGTTCGTACTCGGCCTGTTCCATCGCACGGCTGGCCTGCCGGGTCGAAGCCGAGACCCCGCCGCCGGCATACAACGGCACATTGACTTCGATGCCGATGGTGTTGGTGTCATAACGCTGGTTGTAGGTGTTGCCGCTTTCGGATTCGTTCTGGCGCACCGTGGCGTAGGCGCTGACCTTGGGCAGGTGCCCGGCGCGGTTGCGTTCGACTTCGTAGCGCGCTACCTCCAGCGACTGACGCTGGGAGGCCAGGTTCGGGTTGTTGGCCACCGCCATCTCGTGCCAGGTGTCGTAATTGGCCGGTTGCAGGGTGAAGGTCTGAAAGTTCTGCTCCAGCGGTGCCAGATCAGCGATGTCGATAGTGGGCACGCCGACGAGCGCACCCAGCTCCCGCAAGGACGCATCCTGTTCGTTACGCGCCTCGATTTCCTCGGCAGTTGCCAGTTCATAGCGCGACTCGGCTTCGAGTATGTCGGTACGCGTGCCTTCGCCCTGGCGAAACATCTGCTCGTTCTGCTGGAACTGTTGCTCGAAGGCTTTTTTCTTGGCCTGGGCAATGTCGATCTGGTCCTGGGCGAACAAGGCCTTGGTGTAGTTTTCCAGCACCCGTACCAGCAACTCCTGGCTTTTGCCGCGAAAGTTTTCATCGGCGAACAACGCCTGCGCCACGCCCTTGCGATAAGCGGCGTAGGCCTCGTAGTCGAGCAACGGTTGTTGCAAGGTCAGGCTTGAGCCGTAACTGCTGTAGTTGCGGTCATCGGTCTGGTTTTGCCGGTGCTCGTTCAAGTAGGTGGCCTTGGAAGAGTTGCGGCCCTTGTTGTAGTTGTAACCCAGTCTCGGCAACAGCCCGGCGCGGCCGATGGCGCGGTTTTCCAGGCCGGCGTCGCGCTCCTTGATCGCGCCGAGGAATACCGGGTCGTTGCGCAACGCCTGTTCGTAAATCTCGAACGGCCCCATGGCCGCTACTGCCGGGTTGCCCGCCAGCAGCAGGAGTGCCGCCCCAAGCATGGAAAGCTTATTCATACAACCGAACATCCTTATTCCTCGGTCAACGCGGAGCCTGCCCGGTCGAGCAGCGGTTTGAACAAATAGTTGAGGAGTGAACGTTCACCGGTGCGCACAAACATTTCCGCCGGCATACCGGGTTTGATCACCAGACCGTTGAGCTTTTCCATGGCCTCATCGCTGACGCTGCTGCGCAGCACGTAATACGGTGCGCCGGTTTTCTCGTCGAGCAACTGGTCGGCGGAGATCAGGCTGACTTCGCCCGGTACTCGCGGGGTGCGGCTCTGGTTGAACGCGGTGAACAGAATGTCCACCGGCAAGTGCGTGCCGACCTTGTCGACCAGGTTGATCGGCAGGTGCCCTTCCACTTCCAGGCGAGTGCCCTGGGGCACGATCTCCAGCAGATTTTCGCCCTGTCGCACCACCGCGCCGACCGTGTGAACCCCAAGGTTGACCGCGATGCCATCGGCCGTGGCGAGGATCTCGCTGTGTTGCAGGTCGAATCCGGCGGAGGTCAGTTGTTCCTCCAGGGTCACGCTTTTGAGCTGTGCATCGGCCAGTTGGGTACGGACTTCCTTCTGATACTCCTCGATGTGTTGTTGCAACTTCAGGTGCGATTCGAGGATGCCCTGCTCCACGCGCCCGCTTTCGCCGGTGTTTTCTGCCAATTGTTGTTGAACTTGCGACAACTGCCGCTGGTACTCCATCAGTCGGTTGCGCGGGATGTAGCCGTTGTCCGCCAGGGGCTGGAGATTGCTCAGCTGTTGTTGCAGCGAGTTGGCCTGGGCGCTCAGATCGGTACGGGCGCGGCGCATGCCGGCCAATTGCGCGCCGGCGCCTTCGATGCTGGCACGCAGGGCCGCTTGTTCGCGGGAGAAAGCATCGCGGCGGCTGCTGAACAACTGGCGCTGGCCTTCCAGCACCAACGCCAGGCGCGGATCGGGATCGTTGCTCAGCTCGGTGGGGAAACTCACTTGTTTCAGGTTGTCCCGTTCGCTCTGCCAACGCGCAAGGCTGGCCCAGGCCATACGGTACTGCGCTTGCAGGGATTGCACGTCGGCGGCGACCTGGGTCCGGTCGAGCTGGAACAGCGGCTGGCCCTGTTTCACCACCTGACCTTCGCGCACCAGAATCTGACTAACGACGCCGCTGCTCATCGATTGCACTGCCTTGCGCTTGCCCGACACCACCACCGTGCCTTGCACCGCAATGCCCTGATCGAGCGGCGCCAGACTGGCCCAGGCGAAGAAACTGCCAGCGCCGACGATCGCCAGAATCCAGCCCAGCCGGGCAAAGTAACCTGCGTCGCGCTCCGGACGTTCCGCGAGGTAATCGTGTTCCATCGTGGCTTCATTTTGACTGCTCATGTGTGCGTGGCTCATACACCCGAGTTCCTTGTCGTGGGCTGATACTGCCGGCTCATGCTGAGCCCGCCCGGTGTCTGTGCAGCTTTTTCACGTTGCTGTTCCTGGGCGCCGGAAAGTGCCTTGAGTACCTCCTGGCTCGGGCCGAATGCCTGCAAGCGACCGTCATTGAGCACCAGCAGCTTGTCGGCCTGGGCCAGCGCGGATGAGCGATGGGTGACCAGAATCACGCTGGTGCCCTGGGCCTTCATTTGAGCGATCGCACCGGCCAGGGCCGCTTCGCCCACGGTGTCGAGGTTGGAGTTCGGTTCATCCAGCACCACCAGGCTCGGTTGGCCATACAGCGCACGGGCCAGCGCCACGCGTTGTTTCTGCCCACCGGACAAACCACTGCCGTCCTCGCCGAGTACGGTGTCGTAGCCCTGGGGCAAACGCAGGATCAGTTCATGAACGCCGGCCTGCTGCGCGGCTTCAACGACTTTATGTGGATCGGCTTCGCGGAACCGCGCGATGTTTTGCGCGATGCTGCCGCTGAACAATTCGATGTCCTGTGGCAGGTACCCGATGTAGGGACCGAGGTCGTCGCGGTTCCAGCGATGGATATCCGCACCGTCGAGCCGCACCGTACCGCCGAGGGTCGGCCAGACACCGACCAGCACCCGGGCCAATGTCGACTTGCCGGAACCCGAAGCGCCGAGCACGCCCAGCACCTCCCCCGCAGCGAGGCTGAAATTGACCATGTGCAGGGTTGCCGCACGTTGCCCCGGAGGACTTGCGCTGACTTGCTCGAAACTGATCTGGCCCTTCGGCGCCGGCAGCGCCATGGCGTCGTCACTCGGTGGAAACGCTTGCAACAAGACGTCGAGACGGCGGTACGCGAGTTTGGCGCCGCTCCACTGTTTCCACACGGCGATCAACTGATCGATGGGGCTCAGGACGCGGCCCATCAGGATCGAACCTGCGATCATCATCCCGGCAGTCATGTCGCCCTTGATCACCAGCAAGGCGCCAAGACCCAGTACCAGGGATTGCAGGCACAGGCGCAGGGTTTTGCTCAAGGAGCTGATGACGGCACCGGTGTCACTGGCCTGGTTCTGCAGACCGAGGAAACCTGAATGCACCTGGAACCAGCGGTTGCGCAAAACCCCCAGCATGCCCATGGCCTGGATGGTTTCGGCGTTATGCAGGTGACTGGTTGCCAGTTGGCTGGACTTCTGGGAAAAACCCGCCGCTTCGCCCAAGGGCTTTTTGGTCATCGCCTCATTGAGCCAGGCCAGCCCGATCAGCAGCACCGCACCCGCCGTGGCAAAGACCCCGAGCCAGACGTTGAACAGATAGATCACGAACAGGTAGACCGGAAACCAAGGCGCATCGAAGAAGGCAAACAACGCCGGGCCGGTGACAAACTGACGAATGTGCGTCAGGTCGCCCAATGCCTGCCCGGCGTTACCCTCTCCCTTGAACAGATTACGTTCGAAAGCCGCCTGATAGACCCGCAGGTTGAAGCGCCGCTCCAACTGACTGCCAATACGGATGACGATAAAGCTGCGAATAACTTCCAGCAAACCGATGAAGGCAAAGAACCCGACAACCATCAGCGACAACATGGCCAATGTCGTTTCATTTTGCGAAGACAAGACCCGATCATAGACCTGGAGCATGTAAATAGAGGGCACTAACATCAGAATATTGATCAGTGCGGTGAAACTGGCGACGCTAATCAAAATACCCTTGTAATCACCCAGCGCTCGAACTAGAGGTGCAGCAGGAGTGGTCTTCGCCATCTTCATTAATCTTCCTTGAGTTGATTACTCACAGGCACAACCCATTACGCCATTCGTTAAACGAACAGACCCACTTTTTAGATAGGGGCATTGGGCCACCAACTTGACCTGATGCTTTTACTCTGGCGCTCGCTGCAGCGACACATTGAATCCAACAGGCAATGTCAGCTTATAAAACTCACTCTTCTGTCGACTGAAAAATGCTGTTTTCGAACCTTCATGGTTGGTCAACGCAATCCCGTCAGGTTCGGGGAACCAGCCGGTGGGAGCCTGTCCCAGCCAGCGCACCATGCAATCGAGTTGCCCGCCCAGCGTCTGGTCCGGTTTCAATTCAATCAGGCAACCATTCGGCTGTCGGTCCTGCAACAACGCGGACGAGCCTTCCCGGACTTGCCATTTTCCGGCGAGTTCCGACGGGTCCGCTAATTTCAGGCTGTTTGCCATGGTTACATCTCCAAAAAACATCATCAGCGCCGCCGATAGCCACACGCTGGTTTTGCAGGTAAAGACGCTTTGCGTCATGGGACGTTTTACTCCGCACCGTAGCCTTTTTCGCAGCGAGGACAGAAGGCGGCGCATGACGCACCGCCCTCCTTTCTCACGTCACATCACATCACGCCACGATGTCCGAGTACGCCGCCTGGCCCACGGTGCTGACCAGGAAGTCAGCCACGCCATGCCCGGAGAAGTCCACCGACAACAGGCTGTTACCGCCCGAATTGCTCAACACCGCATCGCCTGCCGCACCGGTGAATGCACTGACAAAATGCAGGCCTGCGCCGTTGGTGATGCCGGTCAGGTCGATCTTGTCCAGGCCGCTGACAAAATCGAGGATCTGGTCGACCGCACCGGGTTTCGAGTCGCTGCTGGCCGCGAACACGAAAGTGTCCGAGCCGACGCCGCCCCATAACTTGTCCGCACCACCAGCGCCGTAAAGGATGTCGTTGCCGGCACCGCCCTTCAGCTCGTTGGACACGTTGTTGCCGATCAGCAGGTCGCTGCCCGAACCGCCGATAGCGTTCTCGACAGTGACGCCCTTGGCAATGGAGACGTTACCCACCATGCCACCAACGTCGGAGAACGAGGCTTCATTGAGGTTGATCTTCTGGTTCTGGGTGAAACCGGAGAAATCCAGAGTGTCCTTGCCGCCCGCGTCCCACACCGAGAACACCACTTTATCCGACGATGAAGACGCGCTGAGGAAATCGCGTCCGGCGTTGGAGTTGAAGCCGTAGGTGGTGTCGCCGGTACGGATCGTGGTGTTGGCGCCGTAGAGCTTCTGAATGGCTGCGATATCGTCCGTCAGCGGGCCGGACGAATAGGCTTCGACGCCACCCTTGCTGAAGTTCTGGCTGGTATTACTTTCACTCCAGTAGCTCATGACGCTGTAGCCGCGGGTGTCTTGCCCGTAGGACGCGTCGTTGTAGGTCGGCGCGCCTTCGCCGGCGTTGTAGTCGCCAGGGTGGGCCAGGCCCAGGGAGTGACCGATTTCGTGGGTCAGGGTTTGCCGGCCATAGTTATTCAGGTCCGGGGTCTTGTTGGGCGTGTAGCTGCTGTTGATCAGGTACCAGGAAGTTCCGTCATAACCGGCGCCCGTGCCAGGCAGGTAAGCAAACGCCGCTGCGCCATCCTGGCCGCCGCTGTAGTTACCGAAGGTCATGTGACCGTCGCCGCCGGCAGTCTTGTCAGTGAAGGTGACATTGGCCACGTCGGCCCAGGATTGCATGGCGAGCACGGCCTGGGCTTTTTGTTGCGCGCTGAACTGACTGAACCCGGTAATCCCGTGCTTGTACATGGTGCTCGACGAGGCCGAGGTCAGGAACGTATAGGTGAGCTCGATTTTGCCGCTGCCGTCCTTGTCCTGGTAGGCAGCACCGTCGCGCAGCAATTGGGTGGCGGCCTGGTCGACGGAGAACGAGGGTTTGCCATTGACCGTGAGGTTGCCACCCCGATCATATTGATGGCTGAAGCTATTGATCTGGTTGAAAGCAGAACTGGCTACAGCCAATGCTTGCAATGGCTGGAATGTCTGATCGGCGGAATCAATAGCGTGGACTTTTACTTTCGACATAAACACACTTCCTTGTTTAGCTATGGAACAGTTTCTGTCAGATAGCAACAATCTCTGGCGAGATTGCCCTATCACTCGCCCATTGAAGGCGAAAGAAAACTGACACAATTCGAAATCAAACGTCTACTACTTTTTTAATGTAAAATTTTGTTATCCAAGCAAATGCCCGAAAACAATAGGTGTGCTGTAGGCACTGTTATCTAAAAACAGGCGGACCGGAATAATTGTCTGACAATCGACAATTTAATTATTAAATAATGGTAAGTTTATTTTGTAGACTCCTTCGCACTTCTCACGTTCATTCATAGATGTGCCCGCACACTTTTTTCATTGGATTAAACGTTTAGTGAGTTATCTCGGTGGTGTTCTATCCAACGCCTTGCGCTTTTCAGTTTGTGCTCCCTCAAGCCCAGGTATGACCCTGAAGCTATCTGCTGCGGTCTCGTCAATTCGCCAGATCTTGGGCTTAAATACCTCGGGCACCGAGCTAAGGGTAAGAGTGGCATTGACGAAACGATCACTCGTCTCGTTCAAGATGCGAAGCTCGCGAATCACAGGGATGGCGTTCTGGAAATCTGCAAGGTTCAGCTTCGCCACCAAGGTGGCAAGGATTTTTACTTCTTTAGGCTGGACTTCTTCTTGGGGCGTGAGGGGCTGAACGATGTCATCCATGCGCAACCATCCTTGTCGTGATCCCCAGGGGAGTGCCGGAAATGGCCGGCCAGGGGGCCCCTCTTGAGCTGATGGCGGGATGATAGTTCTTCTAGTGAGAGCCGGAATGTGCCTTTGGTCATCACTGATTTTTCATCCCATCATCGAATGGCCGCCTACGACAGGAACGAAAACGTACCTTCTCAACTCACTTACCAAGCTGGGGCCAAAGCCCACGGGAAAAATTCAGATATTGGTACCACATCCGAAAAAAACCACCCAGAGCCAGCCGTTTTGTGGGGGTAAAAGTAGGGGGAACTCATCTTATGGCCAAAATCACCATCAAAGAACTCGAGTCGCTGACCGCAGGACCTGCGCCGCACGGGGGCGACCATGATGCAAGCTTTAGGCGTTAGCCTGGATGTCATCGATCGCCGCKGCCCATGGCTGCAAAAAAATTCTTCACAGTCTGGACATTCTCTTGTGTGCTCATCGAAATCTCTCCATTTCCTTTACCCAGGATCGTGTCCGATCTAACCGGACACGTTGTTGGCCTGCTGGTGAGGACGTGGTGTCGGTGATTCAGCCGATATCGACTTTCATGGCGATGTCCCAGGTGCCGGCGCCGTTTTTAGCCAGGCCGATCATCATCAGACCGAGCCACTCGAGCGTCTGGGCCATCTGCAGGCCGCCGACATCCAACGGACGCAGCCCGAGACTCTCGAGGAAGGTCGAGACGCGCGCCTTGGCGTCCGCATCGTCCGCCGCGATGAACGCATCGAGGCGTTCATCCTTCACAAGTACATGGCCGAAGAGGGTATTGAACGCCTTGACGACATGCGCGCTGGCCGGGGCGCCCTTGGCGATCTCCTGCGCACCGGAACTGCCGTGGGGGGTAACGAGGCCCGAGAGATCGGGAGCGACCGGGTTGGTGATATCGATGATCACCTTACCGTCGAGCGCTTTCCCAAAGTCGGCCAATACAGCCACCGCATTGGTGTACGGTACGGCGAGAATGACGATCTCGCCCGCCGGAGTGGTGCCGTAAGTCCCTGTGATCGCTCCGGATGCGATCTTGTCGACAAGCGCCTGCGCCTTGGCGGGATCGCGACTGACAACCTCGACGGTGTGTCCGGCCTTGGCGATACGGCCGCCGACAGCCGCGGCCATGCCTCCCGAACCGATGATACTGATAGTGCTCATGTGCAGTCTCCGTTTGAAATCGGGTAGTTTTCCATCGTTTCTGGACGGGTTACGCCGTCACGGCTTGGCCACCCGCCGGGCGCAGTGCGACCCGGCGGTGTGCCGTCACCTCATCAGTCGGCCGGAAAGTAGTGACCGCTATCAAGATCGGCGAAGAGTCCGGGCTGGGTCGGTTCCCAGCCAAGAACCCGGCGCGTGATGGCGTTCGATGTCGGGGTGTCCAGCGTGACCAGATTCGCAAGGAACCCGAAGTAGCCAGGCAGCATCAGCACGTCCGCGGGAATAGACACGGCCGGCAGATTCAACCGGCTGGAAATGGCTTCGGCGATCTGGCGGTACGGGACAGCCACGTCGGCGATTGCATGCCAGCTTCTGCCCGCCGCGCCTTTTTCCAGCGCCAGGCGAAACACGGTGGCGAGGTCACGGGCATGCACGGCCCCCCAACGGTTGGCACCTTCTCCGGGGTAGCCGACGACACCCTTTTCCTTGGCCAGCCCGATCAACAGCGGAAGGAAGCCGGCGTTATCGGTGGAGCTGTGCATGATCTCAGGGATCCGCACGATCGAAGACCGTATGCCCTTTTCGGCGAGACCGATCACCGTGGTTTCCACGATGTTCCGAACCCGCAGGGTATTCTTGTACGGATCGCCGCCGGGAAGGGGCGGATCCTCCTCGGTGGCCGGCCGGCCCAAGCCCTCCCACCCGGGCGAGCCGACGCTTCCAGACACGACCAACGGCTTTCCGCTTCCGGCCAATGCTTCGCCATAGGCGAGCATGATCTCAAGCTCCGCGGCCGCAACGGCGTTGATCCCGCCGGTTGGGATCAGGTCCTGCCGATGCGCGAGGTGAATGACGCCGTCCGAGGCTGCGGCCGCTTCCTTTAGCCCGTCGAGATCCTCGAGATTGCCGCGACGTACCTTGGCGCCGAGCGCAGCTGCCTGCGCCGCGGCCGTGTCGGACCGAGCCAGAGCAGTGACCTCATGGCCGGCGGCGATAAGATCGGAGATGACGTACGGACCGGAATGGCCGGTGCCGCCGGTAACAAAAACGTGCATATGCGTGCTCCTCGTGGGTGATAGGGTGCGGGAAAAGGTGCTAAGGGGACTGTGCCGGACGCATTTGCGATCCAGTGCCCCGTCGTCAGCTCAAGTCAGTCGGCGGAAAGTAATGGCCGTTGTCCAGGTCCTCGATCAGACCGGGCTGAACGGGGTCCCAGCCAAGAGCCTGGCGGGTGATGGCGTTCGACGCGGGGAGGTCTAGCGTGGCCACTGCCGCCAGGAACCCAAAGTAGCCCGGCAGCATCAGTTCGTCCGCGGGGATGCTCACGGCGGGTATTCCCAGGCGAGCGGCTATAGCCTCGGCGATCTCGCGGAACGGGATTCCCTCGTCGCCGATCCCGTGCCAGGTTTTGCCTGCGGCCCCCTTCTCGAGCGCCAGGCGGAACAGCGAGGCAAGATCGCGGACGTGCACGGCGGGCCACCGGTTCTTGCCGTCTCCCGGATAGCCGGCGAAACCCTTTGTTTTCGCGAGCATGATCAGCTGCAGGCGACCGGTCGCACTGTGTAAGAGAGTGGGAATCCGCACGACCGACGATCTAACACGTCGCTCGGCGAGGCCCACGACGGCGGTTTCCACGATATTGCGTGCCAACAGAGTGCCTGAATCGATCGGGCCGCCAGGTAGAGCGGGATCATCCTCGGTCGCCGGGCGGCCCAGACTGACCGGTGCGCCGATAGGCGCCGCTCTGCCCACGTTCATGGGCGTGCCGATACTGCCTGCAACGACCAGTGGCTTATCCGTGCCCGCCAGCGCCTCGCCGAACGCGAGGATAGTCGCGAGTTCCGATTCGACTAAGGCGGCGATCCCGCCGGACGGAAGCAGTTCGGCCCTGTATCCGAGGTGGATGACGCCGTCGGACTCGACCGCCGCAGCCTTGAGCCCTTCGAGGTCGGCAAGATCTCCACGACGCACCTCGGCGCCGAGTGCATACACCGCTGCCGCGGACGCGTCTGACCTTGCCAGAGCGACGACCTCGTGGCCGGCTGCGATGAGGTCGGGGATGACGTACGAACCGACGTGGCCGGTGCCGCCAGTAACGAAAACGAGCATGTTATTGGCCCTTCTAAGCAATGTGATACGAGACGTGCTGGTGCGATCCGGTGAACTCACTCAACGTAGGATCAATGCTGGTCTTTTCACTTGCAAAAAGCAAGCAACCCACTGAATTTTACTTGCGACATGCAAGTGATGCTAAGATCTAGCCATGAAAAAAACTCTTAAAGAAGACCTTCGGTCCCATTGCGCGGTGAACTACGGCGTGGAGATTTTCGGCGACCGGTGGTCGCTCTTGATCATTCGCGACATCGTTTTTGTTGGAAAGAAGACGTATGGGGATTTCCTGAAATCGGAAGAGGGAATCGCGACCAATGTCCTTGCTTCCCGACTTGCCTTTCTGGAGGAGCAAGGCGTTCTCTCGAAGGCACCCAACCCCGACGACAGACGCAAGGACTTTTACACGTTGACCGAGAAGGGCCTGGACCTCATTCCAATTGTGATCAACATTGTGCTCTGGAGCGCGAAGCATGATTCGAAGTCGTACGTGCGGCGCCGCGAGGAGTTTGTTGCTCGATTAACTCAAAACCCGATGCAGGTGAGCGAGGAAGTGAAGGCGCTGGTCCGAAATGGCGGGTGCATCTTTCCTGAGAGCGGGGGATGAACAAGGCGGCCAACGCGCCCTGTCAGGGCGCAATTGGCACTTATCCAATCGTATAAGTTGTGGGCCTGTCAGCGAGGACCTGAAGCCGGCACCGCCCTCACTTCAATCAGACTGTGGCTGCCCTTTTCCACGAGGGAGATCGCATCAAAATTGACGATCACGATCCATCAATCGAACTTGACCAAGTCCTTAAAGATCAGCTGACCCCAGCTATTTCCGCGCGCCTGCACAAGCAGTCCACCTTCCGAAAGCCCGCCCAGCTTGATCGGCGCGAAACCGAGATTTTCCGCAAGTGCACCCACTTCCGCTGCGGCGCTGTCATCGTCGCTCGCCAGAAACACGACTCTCCTGCCACCCTGTACGGCCGGATCCTGGCCAAGGACGGCGGCGCCCAAATGGTTGAAGCCCTTGACCAGTCGTCCATCCGTGAAGGCCTGCGCGACGACCCTGGAAGAAGGCTCTCCTCCCAGTTCCTCAGGGGACACGCCGTAGGCATTGGTCATATCGATGATGGTCTTTCCCTTCCAGGTCGGCAGCGCCTTCGCGACATCCGGGTGCGACTCGAAACGGACAGCCAAAAAGACGATGTCCGCCTTGAGGGCTTGCGCCAGTGTTTTAGGAATGATCCCGGGGCCGATCGCGGCCGCAGCGGAGGTAAAGCTTTCCGGGTCGCGCGTGGTTGCAACGGATACTTCGATGCCGTTGCGGGCAAACGCCTTGGCCAAGGCCTGACCGAGCTTGCCGAAGCCGATAATTGCGTAGCTCATAAGTTCTCCTTGGGTTTACCGGGTTCTACGACGCGCCGAACAATCGAATGGAGCGCCTGGGCGTAGGGCGTCAGAGTTGCGCCAGACCGCCGTCAACGGCGACCTCGCTGGCGGTCATGAAGCTACTGTCCGGCGACGCGAGAAACGCGGCCGCTGCTCCGATTTCCGCCGGATCGGCCATGCGCTGAAGCGGAGTCATCGCGGCGTAGACTTTCTGGCCTTCCTCGCCCAGCGCTTCCTTCGCGAGTTCGGTCGCCGTCGCCCCGGGCGACAGCACGTTTACCCGAATGCCGGTGCCCTTCAGGTCCTCGGCCCAGGTCCGCGCGAGGTTGCGCACTGCCGCCTTGCTCGCGCTGTAGGCGCTCATTCCCGGGGCGCCCGTGGTGCCGGCGCTCGATCCGGTCAGGATGATCGAGCCGCCCTCGCCCATCAGCGGCAGCGCCTTCTGGACCGTGAAGATCGCCCCCTTCACGTTGGTGTCGAAGGTTTCGTCAATGTGCTCGGCGGTGATCTTGCCGAGCGCAAGCTGGCTTCCCGCCCCGGCATTGGCGAAGACGATGTCGAGGGTTCCACGCTCGGCCTTCACCGCCGCGTAGAGTCGGTCGAGGTCGGCCTCATCCGAGACCGAGCCCTTCACCGCACGGGCGTTGGGTCCGAGCTCGGCCACCGCGGCATCGAGCGCTGCCTGTCGGCGGCCGAAGATGAAGACGAAGGCGCCCTCCTCGATGAAGCGCTTTGCTGCGGCGCGGCCGATGCCGGTAGCGCCGCCGGTGATCACGGCGGTCTTTCCATTCAGTCTGGTCATGTCGTGCATCCTTCGTTGGAGTGGTACGCAAGCAGGAAATTGCTTGCTTGAGACGAGGATGCAGCGCTGATAACCTAAGGACAAGTATGCACCTTTTGGTAAGTATCGAAAAAATGACGAAATCTTCTGAAATCTGCGACACCGGCTGTGGGCTCAACGCCACGCTACGCATCATCTCGGGCAAGTGGAAACCGCTGGTCCTGTTTTTTCTGCGCGACGGCCCGAAGCGCTACGGCGAACTCAAGCGCTTGATCCCGGGCGTCAGCGACAAGGTGCTGATTCAGCAGTTGAAAGACCTGGAAGCCGATCACGTGTTGGCGCGGACCGACTACAAGGAGGTGCCGCCGCGCGTGGACTACGCGCTAACCCCGCTCGGTCGCAGCCTGGCTGAGGCGATCGTCCCGCTGTGCACCTGGGGAACCGAGAACGCGGCGCAAATGGCAAGCATCTTCGCTAAGCGCGACGCTTTGGCCTAGCGGGATGCAGACGAACCGCTGAGTGGGACGATTTTGCGCAGGCGCGCGCCGTCTTTTCGCAAAGCGAACACCTGAGCCGCCACGCCAACAACGAGCGCAAGGGCTATAAAACCCAGCGTACTTTTGAGCAATGGCGAATTCGGGTCAGTGACGATGGGGTGGCCATCGGGGACTCGACGCAACGTCTCCGAGACGGTCGGGACCATCAGCAAGAACGCCGTCAAGCTCAGATAGATGGTTTGTTAGATGTGTTTGCTCGCACGAACATCATCAATCAAATCGGCGTTCTTGTTTCTGTGTTTCCCGGGATTCCGTGAAGAACCAAATAAAAAGGGGTCGCGAGATAAAATCTCGCAACCCTTTGATTTATATGGTCGGGACGGAGTGATTCGAACACTCGCCCCCTAGCACCCCATCTCCTTTTTCATACTTCTTGAAAGACTCCGAAATTTCACTCTGGATTTTTCTAAGCTAGTATTTACTTGAGCTCCAGCGGTGTTCTGCTCTACGAGAGTCCAGTAACGTCCATCAAGAGCCGACGTTTTTGTGGGGGTAAAAGTAGGGGGAGTCCATTTCATGGCCAAAATCACCATCAAAGAACTCGAGTCGCTGACCGCCAATGATGCCGGCCGGATCCTCCGGGAGGATGGCAATCTCGCGGGTCGAATTTCCCTGCGTAAGGACGGCGTGTCGGTCAGCTTTTCTATCGGTATCGCTGGGGCGACCAGAACAAAGAGTACGCCTGCGGGTCCTGGCCACGCAAATCCCTGACCGACATCCGCAAGGCACGCAACCAGGCTAGGGCGCTCATCGATGAGCAGATCAATCCCAACGAGCAGAAGAAAACCACCAAGGCACAGGCATACGCCGCAGCTAACGTAGAGGCCGAACAGGTAAAAACGACGAAGGTGCAAACGCTGACCGTCCAGGATCTGGCCAGCGCCTGGCTGTTGGATGGCGTGGCGCGCAAAGATGGCAATGCCGAGTTGCAGCGCCGTTTTAACAAGGACCTATTCCCGGCACTTGGCAGGACCGCGGTGAACAATGTTTCCGAACACGATGTTCGGGCGCTGATCTGCACCGTGGTCAACCGCGGCGCTCACCGTCAAGCCATCAGCTTCTTCGCCGACCTCACCCAGATGTTCAGCTGGGCTAGAAAGCGCCAACCTTGGCGGGCGTTACTGGTTGAGGGTAATCCGACTGAGCTGGTCGACATCTCCCCCCTGATCCCTGCCGACTACGAAGCGGAAAGAAGCCGGATCCTTTCCCCGGCGGAGCTGTTGGAACTGCACAACCGCTTCCAGCAAATGACCGCCGATTACGACGCCCTCCCCGCGGGCCAAAAATACGACGGTATTCGGCCGCTAAAGAAGGAAACGCAGCTCGCGCTCTGGATCAGCCTGGGCACCTTGTGCCGGATTGGCGAGTTGCTGCAGGCCGAATGGAAAAATGTCGATCTGGACCAGCAGACCTGGTTCCTCCCCAGTGAAAACGTCAAGGGCACCCGGGGCAAGAAGCAGGACCACCATGTCTTCCTCTCCCCCTTTGCCCTTCATTTCTTTCAGGAGCTCAAAACCCTGACGGGAGACTCCCAATGGTGCTTTCCGAACAAGCAGGATGACGGGCATGTGGACGTAAAGGTGGTGAGTAAACAGGTCGGCGATCGCCAGGTCCGGTTCAAAAATCGCAAGGCCCTTTCAAGACGGCGTCACGACGACACCCTAGTTCTTGCCGACGGCCAGAACGGCGACTGGACGCCACACGACCTGCGCCGCACGGGCGCGACCATGATGCAGGCTTTGGGGGTCAGCCTGGACGTCATCGACCGCTGCCAAAACCATGTGCTGGCCGGCTCGCGGGTGAGACGCCACTACCTCCATCACGACTATGCCGAAGAGAAGAAGCACGCTTGGGACCTGTTAGGCGATCAACTCAGTGCTGTGCTGTCTTCGACCTACGAGCATCCTCCGGCTGAGTCGATGATGTCTTTTCTAGCCTACGCTGCTCCTGGAGCTCTTCCGCCTTCATAGGTCAGATTCATAGTCGTGTAAACATCGCTGAGCGCTTGCCTGGGGTCGTTTTCGGCCCGTCGTGCCCGGCAAAAATCGGCCCAGAGTGTKTAAAAAAGCCTCCAAAAACCCTTTCTAGTTTGCGAAACGAGAGCACCGTCTTCCGGCTTCGAAATAGAAAACCTAATCTGACGTTTTACACACTCTGGGCCAAAAGCAGGCACTCATTGTCCAGTCACACGCGCAGCCAAATCCTCGACGATCTGGTTCAAGTCGCTATGCGAGGGTTTTCCAGCCCAGTTGCTCACGAGCCTCTTGCAGGTCGCCCTGCATATCGTGATTCCACAGCCAGTCAAAACGCTCCGCAAGGGTTTTGCTCAGCAGTGGCTCGTTATCGTCTACAGCTGGATCACGCAGTTCGTAAAGCTCGCCGGCTTCCCAAGACGTGCGTTGAACACGACATGCACGTGGGCGACGGATAGCGTCATAGACCTCGAGCACCGCTTGCGGCCGGCTCGCCAAAACCTGCGGATCCGCCAGCAGTCTTGCCAATAGCCAGGCATCTTCCAACCCCTGTCCTGCGCCAGCGCCTTGGTGTGGCAACATGGCGTGGGCCGCGTCTCCAATCAGCCCTACCCGGTCGTGCACATAGCCCGGCAGCTCTTCGAGTTCATGTAAAGCCCAAAGGGTCGGCGAAGGAATGCACTCGAGCAGAACCCGTGCGGCATCGCCCCAGTCGGCGAACGCGGCAAGCATTTCTTCCTGGCTCGCATTACGAACCCATGGAGAATCGCTTGGCCAAGTTGGATCAGGTCGACTGCGATCGGAAATGAAGGCCACTACGTTGATCAGTCGCCCTTGCTTAACAGGGAAGGTGAGAATGTGAGCGTCGAGCCCAAGATACATTTGCGGGACGTCGACCAAGTGTTCATCGACACCACGAGCACGGTAAGCGGCTCGCAACTGTTGGCTGTCGATCATCCCGCGGTAGGCGCAGGTGCCGCTGAAGCGTGGTGTCGCAAGGGGCTGGCCGAGGCCTTGTAGTACATGATCACGAATCGTGGACTTGATACCGTCAGCAGCGATCAGCAGGTCACAGCGGTGCTCGCTGCCATCGGTGAACAGCACGCGGGCCTGTTCGGCATCCTGCTCCACCCTAACTGCACGTTTGCCGAATTGGGCGATCCCTTCTGGCAACTGACTGGCCAGAGCGTCGAGAAAATCCGCACGGTGAACCGACGACTGCCCTACCCCTTCAGCCAGGCTCGCGCCCAGGTAACCCGCATCCTCACCACGGCGCCATTCGAACCAAATATCCTGCCAGGGATCAAGCGTGCGGTCGGCGATCTTCCGATAAGGTTCGGCAATGCCCAGACCGGCGATGGCACGAACGGCGTTGGCACCGAAGGAGACACCAGCACCCACTTCGCCAAAGGCTGACGCCGCTTCAAACAACTGAACGCTGAGATGGGAGTGACGGCACAGATCCAGGGCTAACGCCACGCCGGCAATACCGCCGCCGACAATACCGATGCGCAAGGTAGTTTGAGAAGTATGCATAGCAAGGTACCCATGAGGCTGATTGTTATTGGAGTACCCAAATCATCGCCATCTGAGCGCTATTGATAAATACCGTGACTTCAATACATAGCATCATCAATGTGAATATTACTCGGCAGAGCATTGCAAACGCGTCGCCATGGTCTGTATCAAACCAGTCAATTACGGGATGCTCGCCAACCACCGCACGTGCAGAAACGACGAGCTCTCGGCGCAACTCGTCGTTTCTTTGTAGCGATTACTGCGGCACAGCTTGCCTGGACTTTGCGTCCTGACGGCGTGAGGCGTTTTGCTTTAGAAAGACCAGAATCGCTATGGCCCCCACCAATCCGGGTAGCGCGAAGATCAGGAAGCTCGCCTGCATCGGAAGTGAGGAGGCATGCAACGCGCCACCCAGCAACGGGCCGATGATTGCGCCAGTGCGGCCCACGCCCATCGCCCAACCAAGGCCCGTAGCGCGTATGTGCGGCGGGTAATACTGCACGGTACAAGCGTTGGCGAGGATCTGCGTGCCGATCGTGCATGCACCCGCCACGGCGATCAGCAGATAGAGCACCGCCAATGGCGCTTTGAGCGCCAGCAGACTCAGTGCCAATGCTCCGCAGCAGAAGAAGACGAACAAGACCTTGACAATGCCAACTCGATCGCCCAGCCACCCACCGGCCACCGCGCCGATAATCGCACCAAGATTAAGCACCACCAGAAACGCCAGGCTCGAGTTCAATTCGTACCCTGCGGCGCTCATGAGTTTTGGCAACCAGGAGCTCAGGGCATAGACCATTAGTAAGCAACAGAAAAACGCCAGCCACAGCATGAGGGTGCTCAACTTGCGCCCCTCCCGGAACAGCTGCGCAATCGACACGTTCGTGCCTTTGGCGGCGATGCGATTCAACTGATCGGTTGCGCTAGGCACATAACTCGGTACGGCCTGCGTCAATAACGACTGGGCCTTGACCGTCTGCCCGGTGCGCAGCAGGAAATCCAACGACTCGGGCAATTGGCGTATCAAAAATGGCAGCGCCAGCAGTGGAATCAAGGCGACATAGAACACCGCTTGCCATCCCCACTGAGGAATCAGCACCATACCCAGGCCGGCAGACAGCATCCCTCCTAGCGAGTAGCCACTGAACATGAAGGCGACCAAGGTGCTGCGGGATTTCTTGGGCGCGTACTCGTTCATCAGCGCGACAACGTTCGGCATTACTCCACCGATCCCCAAACCGGCGATAAATCGACATAACGCAAAAGCCTCCGGGCTCTGCACCAAGCCGTTGATCGCAGTAACTCCACTGAAAAGCATGACGCACATCATGATGGTTTTTCGTCGGCCAATCCGGTCCGACAATGATCCAAAAAACAGCGCACCCAACATCATGCCTACTAGCGCACAACTACCCAGCGCTCCAGCCTGTAATGAACTCAGTCCCCACTCGGCCATCAGCGAGGGCAACACGACCCCGTAGATGACCAGGTCATAGCCGTCGAAGATAATGATTAGCGCACACCAGAACAGTACGCGTGCATGGAAGGTATTGAAACGAGCCCCGTCAATGAGGGCTGCTACATCGATCGTACGCATGGCATCGCTCTTTTTTGTCGTTGTTATAGAGCCGAAGGTTCAGATTCCCCCGGTAGTTGCGCGGTGCCCAATTTAATTGTCCGACCTGCATTTTTGAGTGACGCAAACCGTTCAAAATTTGGGTAGTGCAGCGATCATGGCCAACGCATCGAGCGTGATAAATACAGTGATCCAAATACCTACTATTTCGAACGTGAATAAAGATCAGAGATGGGCAAAAGCCACGCAGCCATTGCGATGGACGCGACGCTACAGCACTTGATAGGCTGAAGTTCTTGCAGCGGCCATTCAGAGCGCTGCAGACCCTACGACGGGCAACCTTGTCGCCGTGGTATGAGCCCATCTACTTGAGGCGTTATGGAATTACGTGAGCTGGATCTCAATCTAATTTTGGTGTTCAACCAACTGCTGATCGACCGTAAAGTCTCGACTGCCGCGGATAATCTTCAGCTGACCCAACCTGCTGTCAGCAACGCGCTAAAGCGGTTGCGTACCGCCTTGAACGACGAACTTTTCGTACGCACCTATCAGGGAATGGAACCCACGCCTTATGCCCGGCAGCTGGCTGAGCCGGTAGCGCTAGCCATTCAAACTTTACGCGATGCACTGAGCCGACAGGACACGTTTGACCCGCTCCACAGCAATCGCAGATTCACCATGGCGATGACCGACATCGGTGAAATCTACTTCATGCCGCGGCTGATGGATGCCTTGGCTGAACGCGCACCGGGGTGCTCGATCAGTACGCTGCGCAACAATACCGATACCTTGGGCGAAGGTCTTCAGAATGGTGCGATCGACCTTGCAGTGGGATTGCTGCCTCACCTTCAAGCAGGTTTTTTTCAACAACGCCTGTTCCACCATCGTTACGTCTGCCTGTGCCGCAAGGACCATCCTGCCACCCGGGAGCCGTTGACGCTGGAGCGTTTTTGCAGCTATGACCATGTTCGTGTTGTCGCGGCGAATACGGGGCACGGCGTCGTTGATACCTTCCTCGCACGAGAAGGTATCGAGCGAAACATACGGTTGGAGGTTCCGCATTTCGTAGCGATAGGCCACATCCTTCAACGCACTGATTTGCTGGCGACCGTACCTGAACGATTTGCTATCAGTTGCGAACAACCCTTCGGGCTCGCCGTTCTAGCGCCGCCACTGGAGTTGCCGAACATCGAGATCAATCTGTTCTGGCATGCACGGTACAACAAAGATCCGGCCAATCGCTGGTTACGACAGCTCATGTTCGAGCTGTTCTCGGATTAGGGCAGATCACTCTGCCCCGGACAGCGCCTGAATCAGCATTCGATAATATTCACCGCCAGACCGCCTCGCGCGGTTTCCTTGTACTTGCTTTTCATGTCGGCTCCCGTTTGACGCATGGTGCGGATCACCTTGTCGAGCGAGACGAAATGTTGCCCATCACCGCGCAAAGCAAGGCGCGCGGCGTTGATGGCCTTCACCGAGCCCATGGCATTTCTCTCGATGCAGGGCACCTGAACGAGGCCACCGATCGGATCACAGGTCAGGCCGAGATTGTGCTCCATGCCAATTTCAGCCGCGTTCTCTACTTGTTGCACCGTTCCGCCAAGTACTTCACACAGCGCTCCAGCCGCCATCGAACAAGCCACGCCCACTTCACCTTGGCAACCGACTTCTGCGCCAGAGATCGACGCGTTTTCCTTGTAAAGAATTCCGATTGCGGCGGCGGTGAGCAGGAAACGCTGCACCCCTTCTTCATCCGCCCCGGGTACAAACCTGCGGTAATAGTGAAGTACCGCCGGGACGATACCGGCAGCGCCGTTGGTGGGTGCCGTCACTACACGACCTCCACTGGCATTTTCTTCATTAACCGCCAGGGCGTAAAGGTTGACCCAGTCGAGTACTGAAAGGCTGTCTCTTAAGTTGGCCTCAGGACTGCCACTGAGCTGACGGTACAACGCCGCAGCACGACGTTTAACCTTCAGCCCGCCAGGCATGATGCCTTCGTTGCGGCAACCAGCAAGCACGCAGTCCTGCATCACTTGCCAGATATGCAGCAGACCCTGACGAGTTTGTTCGGGACTACGCCATGCCTTCTCGTTCTCGGCCATCAACTGGCTGACCGAGAGATCATTACGTGTGCACTGCTCAAGCAGTTCCCGCCCGGTCAGGAATGGATAACGAAGGGGCGTTCGGTCTTCGACGATGCGGTCCAGTCCCATCGCGTCTTCATCCACCACAAACCCGCCGCCCACCGAGTAGTACTCACGGCTGCAAATCTGTAAGCCAGCCTTGTCGAAAGCGCGCAGGACCAAACCGTTGGGATGATAGGGCAGAGGCTTACGGATCATAGCCATGTGCTCTTTCTCGACAAAGCGAATGGACTTCTCCCCCAAAAGCTTCAGGGTTCCAGAACCGCGAATCACCACCAACCTTGCCTCTACTGCCGTGGTATCGACCGTATCCGGGTACTCCCCTTCCAACCCCAACAGTATGGCTTTGTCGCTTCCGTGCCCTTTTCCTGTGGCGCCGAGAGAACCGTACAGCTCTGCCCGAACACTCTCCACTTGCTCCAGCAAGCCTTGATCCCTAAGCCCCTCGGCAAAGCGCACGGCTGCGCGCATGGGACCGACGGTGTGCGAGCTGGAAGGACCGATGCCCACCTTGAACAGATCAAAAACACTCAGCGACATACTAAACTCCGCAGCGAATGCTGGTGGATGATCAGGCTTTGTAGACCGGGAAACGCTCGCACAACTCTGAAACCCGCGCAGCGATACGGGCCTCGACTTCGGCATCACCGAGTTTATCGAGTATGTCGCAGATCCAGCTGGCAAGGACGCTGCATTCGGGCTCCTGGAATCCACGTGTAGTCACCGCAGGTGTTCCAATGCGCAAGCCAGAAGTTACGAACGGCGACTGTGGGTCATTCGGTACGGCATTTTTGTTGACCGTGATGTGCGCCCGGCCCAAAGCGGCATCGGCATCCTTGCCCGTCAGCCGTTGGCGGATCAGGCTGACAAGGAACAGATGGTTGTCGGTCCCACCCGAGACCACGTCATAACCACGCTGGATAAATACACTCGCCATCGCCTTGGCGTTTTTGATCACCTGCTGTTGATACTTTTTGAATCCAGGCTCCAACGCTTCCTTGAAGCACACAGCCTTTGCGGCGATCACATGCATCAATGGGCCGCCCTGCCCGCCTGGAAAGACTGCGGCGTTGAGTTTACGCTCAAGGTCTTCATTACCTTTGGCAAGAATCAAACCTCCACGGGGACCGCGTAGCGTCTTGTGGGTGGTAGTCGTGACCACATGCGCGTAGGGAAGTGGATTCGGATACAGGCCTGCCGCTACCAATCCAGCCACATGGGCCATATCGACGAACAGGTAGGCGCCGACCTTATCGGCGATGGCGCGAAAGCGCGGGAAATCCAGGGTTTTCGAGTAAGCGGAAAACCCGGCGATGATCATTTCGGGTTGATGCTCGACCGCCAGTCGCTCGACTTCGTCGTAATCAATCAACCCCGTGACGGTATCGATACCGTACTGCACCGAGTTGTAGAGCTTGCCGGAGAAACTGACCTTGGCACCATGCGTCAAATGCCCACCGTGGGCCAGACTCATCCCCAATACGGTGTCACCCGGCTGGAGGAGCGCCAGGTAAACAGCGGCATTGGCCTGGCTACCGGAGTGCGGCTGAACGTTGGCGTAATCTGCTCCAAACAGTTCCTTGGCTCTGTCGATTGCCAACTGCTCAACCTTGTCGACGTGCTCGCAGCCGCCGTAGTAACGCTTGCCTGGGTAACCTTCAGCATACTTATTGGTCAGCCCACTGCCCTGGGCTTCCATCACCCGCTGACTTGTGTAGTTTTCTGAAGCAATCAGCTCGATATGCTGTTCCTGGCGGCGCTCCTCGGCGTCAATCGCACTCAGCAGTTCGTCATCGTAGCCCTGGATTTGGTCTTGCTGGCTGAACATTGTTTATCTCTCCTTCAACTTTTATTTTTGTTCGGATCAGGAAATCAAGCGCGCAGAAACGCTTCCAACAGCGAACATAAACGCGCTGGATGAACGACTTTGGAATTTTTAATTTGATCAGCTGATATAGGCGGTAAAGGCACTAACGCCTGCTTGCGCCACAATCTCATCCTGATCGGGAGTTCCAGAACTGCACCCTACCCCACCCACGATGAACTCTTGCATGAAGAGCGGCAGCCCACCGGCGACAATGGAAAAGCGTCCCTGGTTGCTGGTATTGATGCCGAAGGCCGGTTTACCTGGCACGCTGATTTCGCCATAGGCGCGCGTCGATTTACGTGCGGCGGCGGCAGTGAAGGATTTGCTGATGGCAATGTCGATACTGGTGATTCGCGCATTGTCCATGCGCTGAAACATGATCAGATGACCGGCGTCATCAGTAATGGCGATGTCCATATCAACCGCCAGTTCCCTGGCTTTCGCAAGGCAAGCTTGCATGATGTGTTGAGCATCAGCCATTGTCAGTCTGGGTACCATTTTCATTGTCTTCGACCTCAGATTTGATGAATTAAAACCACTCCAACCTTATTTGTTTAGAACTCCAGAATCCTATTCTTGGGTTTTACTTCTGCTCCTCCTCGCTCAATCTCTGCAAAGAACTCAGGTAGTGAAGTCGATAGCGCGGACAGGATCTTCCCCAGCGTATTAACCCCTGGGCTTGCTTGATTCTTTTCTATGACAGATATAGAGCTATGAGTAACCCGTGCTTTTTCGGCGAGTTTGCGCTGTGTAAGGCCTTGTCGGAGACGTAGTGATTTAAGCGTTTGTGCCATCACGAAATCATCCGCCTTGGCGGTATTCGCACCCTTGTGCAGGTTCAGCCCGCCGTTGGCTACAAGGACAGGTTTCTCCTCGGCAGGCATGTCCCGCTCGAACTCAAGCCAGGTCGTTTTCCAGGTTTTACCGGTGACGGGATGCACTCCCTCCGGGGCGAGCACAGCAAGCGGCATCATCACGTAAGGTCTATCGATGAGATCCGACCTTGGCAGGACCCCATGCTCGTAAACACCCACAAAATCCCCGTAAAGCAAAATATCGATATCCACCGGCAAGATGATTCGAGGATCCAGCACGCGCGCGTACCTGGTCTCAAAACGCTTTAAAACTTCACTCAACTGGCCCAGCGATAGATCAGTGCGCCCGGACAGAACAACGTTAAAAAAATCGTCGCCCACGCAGCCGGCAGCCGCGGAGGAATAGACCGGGGAGCACTGAACATCCACTAGCAATGCGGCCAAGAACTCCAACGCCACCCCCAAATGATGATCTCGGTCCTGATTACTCCCTAGCCCGAGGTAAATCAAAGTCGACATGGCGCTGGACTCCTGAGAAAGCTGTAAAGGCAAAGGTTTACTTTGTCAGCCAGGCATTGAAGCGTTCATTGAGTTCGTCGGCATGGTCACCCCACCACTCGGCATTCATTTGTAATGCTGTCTTGAAGTTTTCCGGGGAGGTCGGCAGATGCGGCTTCATCTCCTCGCTGACCAAGGCTTGCGACGATTTACGCGTCGGGCCATAGGCGATGTATTTGCTTTGCTCAGCCAGCACCGGGGTGCTTGTGGCGAACTTGAGGAACTCCATGGCCCGCGCTTTGTTCTTGCTGCCGGCCGGCACAGCCCATACATCCATGTCGTACAGCTGACCGTCCCAGATAATCTTGAATGGTTGCTTCTCTTGGGTCTGGGCCGTCCAGATACGTCCATTCCATGCCGAGGTCATTACGACCTGGCCGTCCGCAAGCAACTGCGGCGGCTGGGCACCTGCTTCCCACCAGATCACCTGACTCTTGATCGAGTCGAGTTTGGCGAAAGCCCGCTCGATACCCGCCTCGGTTTCCAAGGTGGAATACACTTCATTACGAGGCACTCCATCGGCCAGCAGTGCCCACTCCAACGTGCCTTGAGGCGCCTTGCGCAAACCACGCTTGCCAGGGAATTTGTTCAGGTCGAAGAAATCCTTAAGCGTTGCGGGCTGCTCACTTTTGAACGCGTTGACGTTGTAAGCGACCGCCGTCGACCAAATGATGTTTGCTACCGCACAGTCGGTGACGGCGCCGGAGATGAAGTCCACGTCAACCGGGGCGCCGCCCGTCCCCGCTTCCAAGTCCTTGCTCGGGTTGATACGTTCGAACAGCCCCGCATTGCACGCCCGAACGGCATCCGGTAATTCCATGTCGACGACGTCCCAGGTGACGTTTTTGGTGTCGACTTGAGCCTTGAGCTGAGCGATGCCGCCGGAGTAATCCTCCAGCGTGGTTTTCACCCCGGTTTTCTCGCTGAATGGCTTGATCGCGGCCTTAGTCTGGGCAGCCGCCAATGAGCCACCGTACGTGACAATCGTCAGATTCTCTTGCGCCATCGCAGACACACACGCGAGGCTGGTTACCGCGCATATCAACATCTTTTTCATAACTGCTTCCCTAGATCTCAGATCAATTAGTGATTCCACGAACGCGAAGCGAACGACGGCGCAGGACTTCGATAGACAGCAACAGCAGGACAGACAAAATGATCAGCAACGTGGCAGCAGCGAGAATCGTGGGACTGATCTGCTCGCGCATTCCGGACCACATCTGACGAGGGATGGTGCGCTGCTCGACCCCGCCCAAAAACTGAACGATCACCGCCTCGTCGAACGAAGTGATGAATGCGAACAGCCCGCCGGAAATGATGCCAGGGCGAATGAGCGGAAACGTCACGTTGAAAAACGTGTAAGTTGCCGATGCGCCCATGCTGGCGGCGGCGCGGGTCAGTGAATGATCGAACCCCACGAGCGTTGCGGTGACGGTCAGAATCACGAAAGGCGTACCCAGCACAGCGTGCGACAGGATCAGCGCGAGCAGGCTCTGGCCAATCCCCAACTTGCTGTAAAAGAAGTACATGCCAGCGGCGGAAATAATCACCGGGACGATCATCGGCGAAATCAGAATGCCGGTGAGCAGGCGCTTGTACGGCAGGTCAGCGCGGCTCAGCCCAATGGATGCAAGCGTACCGAGCGCGGTAGCGATCACCGTTGCACCACACGCCACCAGGAAACTGTTCTTGATCGACAGCACCCAAAGGGGGTCGTTGATCAGTTGGTGATACCAGCGTAGGGAAAATGCCTCCGGTTTCAGATGAAGCATGTCCGACGTGAAGCTGAAATACGGCTCGACGTTAAAGGACAACGGGATGATTACCAGAATCGGCACCACTAGAAACAGCAGCACGAGCAGGGCAAAGCCGCGCACGGTGAAAAACCAGCAGCGCTCGAAAGGTCCGATGTATTTTGGAAGGCTCATGGCTCACCCCAACTTCATATTGGTAATGCCTACGAATCGGTCGTAGACCCAGTACATCAGCAGCACTACCACCAGAAGCAGGCTGGCAATTGCCGAGGCCAGACCCCAGTTCAAGGACGTCTGCATGTGATAAGCGATGAAGTTGCTGATCATCTGGCCGGTGCGGCCGCCTACGAGTGCCGGCGTGATGTAGTAACCCACTGCCAGAATGAAGACCAGAATCCCCCCCGCACTGACGCCCGGCAGGGACAGCGGAAAGTAGATCTTGAAAAAAGTGCGCATGGAGCTGGCGCCCATGGAGTGCGCGGCACGGATGTAGGTCTGGTCGACACCGCGCATGACGCTGTAAAGCGGCAGCACCATGAATGGCAGCAGAATATGCGTCATGGCGATGATCGTGCCGTACAGGTTGTACATCAGGTCGAGCGGCTGATTGATGATGCCGAGACTGCGAAGGACGTCGTTGAACACCCCGTTTGACTGGAGAATCACGATCCAGGCGCTGGTCCGGACCAGCAGCGATGTCCAGAACGGCAGTAGCACGAGGATCATCAGCAAGTTGCTGAAGCGGTCCGGCAAGCTGGCCAGGAAGTACGCCAGCGGATAGCCCAGCAGAAAGCAGATGAAAGTGATCGCGACACTGACCGCCAGCGTCTTCAGCAGGTTGTCGACATAGATCTGCCGGCTTTCCGGCTGCTGGACGATGTCGCCGTTATCGTCGTATTGACGATCCAGCGCCGCCAGGTAATGCACCGCGGAAATCGACGGCGCCATCACCTTGAGCTGCGACCACGTTGCGGTTTCACCCCAGCGTTTGTCGATGCTGATCATCAGCGGCTTGAATTCGGTGATCCCTGCCTGACTCTGTTTTTCCAGACCTCTCGCCGTCTTGTTCAACAGCAGCTTCATGCCGCTTTGCACGCGGTTCAAGTCAGTCCCGACCCGGTCCAGGTTCTGCGATTTGAGCAGGGCGAGAATATCGTTGCCGAGGACTGCAAACGTCTTCTCCTCAGGCAAAGCCTGCCGATCCCACTGCTTCAACTCGACTGCACTGTTGGGCATGTAGTCGGCGAGCGTGCCGTTTTGCACGCTGCGCATCAGCATGTCGCCAATAGGCATGAGAAAGAAGACGGCGATAAATGCCAGCAGTGGCAACACCAGTAGCACGGACTTGAACTTGTTCCGACGCTCGGCCTTGTCCAGGCTTTCCTTTATTGACTGGCCAACCTTCGGCTGCACAAACAGCCGATCCGCAGGCCCTTCAGACATTACAGGGCGATTCATGGAGTGATCTCCGTGTGAGCGGTGACGAAAGTTAGATAACGGTGTTGAGCGCTCGACAGTCGTCAGCACGCCACCCTACGGTCACCAGGGCGCCGGGAGTCGGCGTCGACTGGTTGACGCCGTTGACCACTTTGACGATGAAGTCATCCTGGTCCGCGACGCTCAGCCGCAGGCGCAGGTGGTCCCCGTGATAGATCAGCTCTTGAATTTTTGCCGGAAGCCGGTTGTCGCATTGGCCGTCAGTTGGATCGAGGTAGACGCGCTCCGGGCGAATCGACAAGGTGGTTTTCGTGCCACGGGCGGTACTCGCGGATTTCGCCCCAACGGCCTTCACCCGAAGGTTGCCGACTTGCACTTGGCAGTAATCCCCGTCGCGCTCGATGACCTCCCCCGTCAGCCGGTTGTTTTCACCGATGAAGCTGGCAACGAAGGCGGTCTCGGGTTTCTCGTACAGGTCGGACGGATTGGCCAGTTGCTGAACCACACCATCGTTGAACACCGCAATGCGATCAGACATGGTCAGTGCTTCAGTCTGATCGTGGGTGACGTAAACAACGGTAATGCCAAGTTGCTTGGAAAGACGCTTGATCTCGTACTGCATTTGCTCGCGCAGTTGTTTGTCGAGCGCGCCGAGCGGCTCGTCCATGAGCACCAGGCGAGGTTCAAAAATCAGCGCCCGAGCCAGGGCCACTCGTTGTTTCTGCCCACCGGACAGTTGTGCGGGCATGCGATTGCCCAGYGGGCCCATGGCGACCATGTCCAGGGACTTCTTGACTTTGTCCTGGATGTCGCTTGAAGACAGGCCGCGCACCTTGAGCGGAAAAGCCAGGTTCTCAGCAATGGTCATGTGCGGGAACAAGGCATAGTTTTGAAAGACCATGCCGATACCGCGCTTCTGTGGCGAGATGTCGTTGACCGGCTGGCGGTCGACGGAGATTTCCCCGTGAGTGACGGTTTCAAAACCCGCCAGCATCATCAGGCACGTTGTCTTTCCAGAGCCGGACGGCCCAAGCATGGTGATGAATTCGCCGCGCTGAATATCCAGATTGAAGTTTTTGACCACGAGGTTTTCGCCGTCGTAGCTCTTCTGCACATTGCGAAAACTCACAAAGGATTCTGTTTGCATGTGAACACCCTTCTGCAATTCTTTGATCAGCTAAGTGCGAAGCCGTCTTAAACGGCGCTCACACGGTTTCTCTTGTTCGCGTGGACACAGGACAGCCATCAATCAGGCGTACGGACGCCCAGGTCTGATGGTCGACGCGGCAAACTCAAGAGGAATCTTTCGGCAGAAAAGGCCCAGGGCGAGCCCGGAATCGATAAGGTGTGATGGAGCGGCACAAAGCTGCGCACCCGACGGGGTTGGCGACGACTTGGACCTGGCGATGCATTTTGCATTCATGGTTGTCTCCGGCGATTTTTGCGCCTGGCCCGGAGTCGAACCTCCGGGCACTGCGCGATTCAATCGACTTGTTGTTATGACGTTTCTATACCGTGCCTGAGCGCCGCTAATACGGTTGGCCCAGGGGGGTCAGCACTTGATTTTGTTCATCTCAGGGTCGTAGAACGCTCGAAGGCTGGCCTCCACCTCATAGCGCTTGGTGGCCACCTCGATCTCGTACTTGCCTTCTTTCACCCAGTCAGCCGTTGCACCTTCGGCGTTGCAGACATAGCCCATGGCGACGTTGCCGCCGATGAAGTGGCCGTACATGCCAGAGGTGGTGCGGCCGACGATTTCTCCGTTCCGATAGATCGGTTCTTCGTGGTAGTTGGTGGCCTCCGGGTCGAGGAACTTGAACAGGACCATGCGTTTTTTCACGCCTTCGGCTTTCTGCTTGAGCAACGCCTCTTTGCCGATGAAACCGCCGGCCTTGTTGAAGTCCGAAGCAAACGACAGCCCGGCTTCCAGCGGCGTGTCCTCCTCCACCACGTCGTGGCCGAAGTGGCGATAGCCCTTCTCGATACGCAGGGAGTTCAGGGCGTGATAACCACACAACTTCAAGCCGTGGGGCTCACCCGCCGCGACGATTCGGTCGAATACATCCGGGGCGAATTCAGTCGGGATGTACAGCTCCCAGCCCAACTCGCCCACGTAGGTAATCCGTGACGCTCGTACGCGGGCATAGCCGAGTTCGATCTCCCTGGACGTGGCAAATGGGAAGCCCTCGTTGGAGAGGTCGTCGGTGGTCAGCGGTCGCAGCAAATTGCGGGCGTTAGGACCCATCACGCTGATCACGGCCATCGACGAGGTGACATCGGTGTAGACAACATTCGCCTCGTCCGGCGTGTTGCGGCGCAACCAGTTCAGCTCGCGAGTCTGCGTCCATGGACCGGTGACGATGAGGAACGACTCCTTCTCAAGTCGTGTCACGGTCAGGTCGGCCTCGATACCACCGCGCTCATTAAGCCACTGGGTGTAAACGATCTTCCCCGGCTCGACATCAATGTTGTTGCTGCAAATCCGGTTGAGCACCGACATCGCATCGCGGCCCTGGACCAGTATCTTGGCGAAGGAACTTTGATCAAACAGGCCGACGGTTTTGCGCACCGCGTTGTGTTCGGCTGCCGACCACTCGAACCAGTTTTGTTTACCCCAGCTGTACCCGTATTCCGGCTTCTGACCTTCCGGTGCAAAGAAGTTCGCGCGCTCCCAACCCACCACTTCGCCGTAGCAGGCATTGGCGGCCACCAGGCGGTCATGGAGAATACTTTTGCGCGCGTTGCGAGCGGACTCGAACTGACGGAAAGGCCAATGCATGGCATACAGCAGGCCCAAACCTTCCGTGGTGCGGTCGTACAGGTATTGAGAGTTACCCTGGAACGGCAAATTACGCTTGATGTCGACGTCCCACAGGTCCATCGGCGCGTGACCTTTGGCAATCCATTCGGCCAGCACCTTGCCGGCACCGCCCGCTGACTGGATGCCCACCGAGTTGAAGCCAGCGGCGACAAAATAGTTGCGCAACTCAGGTGCTTCACCCAAGTGGTAGCGGTCATCGGGGGTAAAACTTTCAGGACCGTTGAAGAACACTTGCAGCCCGGTCTTCTCCAGCGCCGGGATACGGCGAATCGCCGCTTCCAGGTAGGGTTCCAAGTGATCGAAATCAGGTGGCAATTCATCAAAACTGAAGCTATCAGGAATGCCTTCATGGCCCCACGGTTTGGCATTGGGCTCAAAGGTGCCGATCAACAGTTTGCCGGCGTCGGTCTTGAAGTAGTTGTAGTAGTCCAGGTCACGCAGTGTCGGCAGCATGATGCCGTTGATTTCCGGCATCGGCTCCGTGACCACGTAGTAGTGTTCTGCGGCGTGGAGGGGAATGTTGACCCCGGCTTTCTTGCCGAAATTACGCGCCCACATACCGGCGCAGTTCACCACGAACTCAGCGTCGATATCGCCCTGAGCCGTGACGACACCGGCGGCCTTGCCATCCTTGATCTTGATGTCCAGGACCTGGGTGTTTTCAATGATTTTAGCGCCGCCCATTCGAGCACCCTTGGCGAGTGCCTGGGTGACGTCAACCGGGTTGACCACACCGTCCAACGGCAAATACACGCCGCCGACGATGTCTTCGATGTTCAGCAGCGGCCACAGGTCAAGCGCTTGCTCAGGGTTGACCACTTCACAGGGAAAGCCACAAAGCTTGGCCATCGACGCGCCGCGCTTGAGTTCGGTGAAACGTTCCTGGTGAGTCGCGACGCTCAAGGAACCGTTACGCACGAAGCCAGTGGCCTGACCGGTTTCTGCTTCAAGGCCCTCGTAGAGGCCAGCGCTGTACTTCGCCAGCATGCTCATGTTGTAGGTCGCGCGCAGGGTCGGCACCAGGCCGGCAGCATGCCAGGTCGTGCCGCAGGTCAGCGTCTTGCGCTCCAGCAGCACGACATCCTTGATGCCCAGTTTGGTCAGGTGGTATGCAACGCTGCACCCGATAACCCCACCACCGACGATGACGACACGAGCCGAACTCGGAACGGTATTGCTCATTTTAAAACTCCAGGGCCAGCACCCCAGGCAGGGCAACTGGCTCGACGATTGGGGGGTGCTTAGAACACGATGGTTTTATTGCCGTACACGAGCACGCGATCTTCGAGATGGTTTCGAAGCCCACGGGCCAATACGGTTTTTTCGACGTCTTTGCCTAACCGCACAAGATCATCGACAGACTGTTCGTGGCTGACGCGCGCGACGTCCTGCTCAATGATCGGCCCCTCGTCGAGGTCTTCGGTCACGTAGTGACAGGTCGCGCCGATCAGCTTTACCCCACGACGGGATGCCTGGTGATACGGCTTTGCGCCGATGAACGAGGGCAGGAAGCTGTGGTGGATGTTGATGACTTTATGGCGGTATTTTTCACACAGGTTCTGCGGCAGGATCTGCATGTAACGCGCGAGGACGATGCAGTCCGCGCGGTACTCATCGATCAGTTGTTCGGTTTTGGCAAACCCTGCAGCCTTGTTGTCTTTGTCGACCGGTACGTATTCGAATGGAATGCCGTACCACTCGACCAGACTGCGCAAATCCTCGTGGTTGGAAATCACACAGGCGATATCACAGACCAGATCACCGGTCTTCCAGCGATCGAGCAGATCGGTCATGCAGTGCGAGCCTTTGCTGCACATCAGCACCACACGCTTGCGCTGGTCACTGTCGACCAGCCGCCAGTTCATCGACATCTCTTGTGCGAGCGGTTCGACTTTGCGTTTCAACACTTCGATGTCAAACGGCAGGGTCTCCGCGCGAACAACCATGCGACTGAAGAAGCGATTGCTCTCTTCGTCAGAGAACTGCGAGGCCTCTTCAACCCAACCGCCATGACTGGCGAACAGGCCCGCCGTGCGGGTGATGATTCCCACCCGGTCCGGACAATCGAAAGCAAAGGTATAAGTACGCTTGGCGCTCATTTCAGACTCCTCGAGACAGGGCAGCTTCAAGAGCTGGAACGGCTTCGAACAAATCGGCAACCAGGCCGTAGTCAGCAACGCGGAAAATCGGCGCTTCTTCGTCCTTGTTGATCGCAACGATGATTTTGGAATCTTTCATGCCGGCCAAATGTTGAATGGCACCCGAGATACCGACAGCGATGTACAAGTCAGGCGCCACGATCTTGCCTGTCTGGCCAACCTGCATATCGTTGGAAACGAAACCGGCGTCGACGGCTGCACGAGAGGCACCCACCGCAGCACCCAGCTTGTCGGCGACTTTTTCCAGCAGCGCGAAATTTTCGCCACTGCCCATGCCACGACCGCCGGAAATGACGATTTTGGCCGAGGTCAATTCGATCCGGTCAGAGACGCTGAAATCGGCACTCAGGAATTTGGAAAGACCGGTGTCGTGAGAGACGGAAATGGCCTTGATAGGAGCCAATGCCCCCGTGCGTTCGGCTGCTGCAAACGCGGTGGTGCGAACGGTCAGCACCTTGACGACGTCAGCGCTTTCAACGGTCGCCAGGGCATTACCGGCGTAGTACGGCCGAACGAATGTGTTCGGGGAAACGATTTCCACCACGTCACTGACTTGGGCGACATCCAGCAATGCAGCCACACGAGGAAGCAAATTTTTGCCGTACGCCGTAGAGGCGGCAATGACATGGCCGTAGGTCGAGGTCTTCACCAGCTCAGTCACCAGAGCGGCCACATTCTCGACACCTTGATCTGCATACTCGGGCGCATCTGAAATCAGTACGCAACTCACACCCGCGAAGGTGGCCAACTCCTCAGCGACACTGCCCGCCTGCTGACCCGCCACCAAAACGTCGACGTCTGCCCCAAGGCTCGCCGCCGCTGAAAGCGCGTTCAAGGTGCTCGATTTAAGAGCCCCTTCGTGGTGCTCAGCAATCAATAAAACAGCCATCAGATCACCCCCGCTTCGTTCTTCAGCTTCTCGACCAATTCTTGAACGCTACTCACACGAATGCCTGCCTTGCGCTCAGGCGGCGCCGAGACCTTGATGACTTTCAAACGAGGAGCGATATCGACACCGAGGTCGCCGGCATCAATGACCTCCAGTGGTTTTTTCTTCGCTTTCATGATGTTCGGAAGAGAGGCGTAGCGTGGCTCGTTCAGGCGCAGGTCAGCGGTGATCACTGCTGGCAACCGCAAGCTTCTGGTTTCCAGTCCGCCGTCGACCTCGCGAATGACATTGACCCACTCACCGACGACGTTGATTTGCGAAGCGAAGGTGCCTTGAGCGCTGCCCATCAAGGCGGAAAGCATTTGACCGGTCTGGTTGTTATCACCATCGATGGATTGCTTACCCAGGAGAACAATGCCGGGTTCTTCACGCTGGGTGACCGTGTAGAGAAGTTTGGCAATCGCAAGGGGTTCCAGATCGCTACCCGTCTTGATCAGCACGGCTCTGTCTGCGCCCATTGCCAGTGCGGTTCGCAACTGCTCCTGACAAGCGTCAGGACCCACCGATACGGCGATGATTTCGCTGGCCTGCCCGCTTTCCTTCAATTGAAGTGCGGCCTCCACAGCGATCTCGCAAAAGGGGTTTATCGACATTTTTACGTTGCTTAACTCAACGTCAGATTCATCCGCTTTGACACGGACTTTGACGTTGGCGTCTACGACACGCTTCACCGCCACCAGCACCTTCATAGCAACCTCCGAATAAGTCCAAACCTCTGGAATCCGATGCTATAAGCCCCTATAGCCTCTTACAAACGATCTATATAGGGCATATGGATAAGCAGAACTTATTCGTCGAGCCGTCTTGCAGGTCAGCTTTTTTGTTTTGCGCTGAAACGAAAAAAACCCGACGCAAGCGTCGGGCAAAGTGCACCAAGCAGAGAGCAATTCCTTTGATCAGCTCGGCTAATAGCCGCTATCCCTCACCGAATCTGGTACTTCGATGGCAAGCCGACCCACACGGCTTAACGGCTAAATTCAGACGATCATTTTGCAAGCCAGGCGTTGAAGCGTTCGTTCAGCTCGTCAGCATGATCACCCCACCACTCCGAATTCACCTGCAATGCCGTCGCAAAGTTGGCCGGGTCGGTTGGCATACTCGACTTCATATCGGCGTGAACCAGTGGCTGGGACGACTTGCGTGTCGGGCCATAAGCGATGTACTGACTCTGGTCAGCCATAATCTGAGTCGAGGTTGCGAAACGCAGGAAATCCATGGCCTTGGCTTTATTGGGTGCACCCACCGGCACGGCCCACACATCGATGTCATACATCTGGCCGTCCCAGATGATTTTGAATGGCTGTTTTTCTTTCGCCTGTGCAGCCCAGATCCGACCATTCCAGGCGGAAGTCATCGTGACCTGACCATCTGCCAGCAACTGCGGAGGTTGCGCGCCAGCTTCCCACCAAATCACCTGGCTCTTGATCGAGTCGAGCTTTTTGAAAGCACGCTGAAGCCCCTCATCGGTCTCCAGTGTTTCGTACACCTGATCACGAGGAACACCATCCGCTAACAGAGCCCATTCGAGGTTCGCCTGGGGCGCTTTGCGCAAGCCACGCTTGCCGGGGTATTTTTTGAGGTCGAAGAAATCAGCCAGTGTTGTGGGGGCCTGTCCTTTGAAGGCATTGGTGTTGTAGGCAACCGCCGTGCTCCAAATGTAAGCACCGACCCCGCAATCGTTCAGCGAACCTGGCAGGAAATCCGTCGCCGTAGAGCCATCAGGCGCGGCGGCGAGATCTTTCGCCGGGTTGATGCGCTCCAACAGGCCGGCATTACAGGCCCGCACGGCATCCGGCATTTCCATATCGATCACATCCCAGGCCATTTTTTTCGACTCAACCTGAGCTTTGAGCTGGGCAATACCTCCCGAGTAATCTTCGGTACGAATCTTGACGCCTGTTTTATCGGCATAGGGTTTGATCGAGGACTGTTGCTGAGCCGCTGCGACACTCCCGCCATATGTGACAACCGTGAGGTTTTCTTGCGCCATCACGGCGAAGGAGGTCAAGCCAGAGACGAGAACCAACGCTAATTTTTTCATGATGCTCCCGATAGATTTCTAGTAAGGAAGGCAGTGTGTTCATTGAGTTCGTTATTGTTCTGTTCCACGCATCGCACTAGTCACGCTTCGGTCGCTCAATCGCGTAGCGACTCTTCCTCCTCTACATGCTGGTGTAATTGGGTCCCCCGCCTCCCTCGGGTGCACGCCAAACGATGTTCTGACTCGGGTCCTTGATGTCACAGGTTTTGCAGTGCAGACAGTTCTGCGCATTGATCTGAAATCGGCTCGCTGACGCATCCTCCACAACCTCGTACACACCGGCGGGACAGTACCGTTGCGCCGGCTCGGCATAGGTGGGCAGGTTGAACGCGATGGGTATCGAGGAGTCCCTGAGCGTCAGGTGGCAGGGCTGATCTTCTTCATGGTTCGTGTTCGACAAATAGACCGAGGAGGTCTTATCGAAACTCAGGACGTTGTCGGGTTTCGGGTAGTGAATGACCGAAGCACTATCGGCAGGATCCATGGTCGAGTAGTCGGGGCGTTTGTCGTGGAAAGTCCAGGGCAATTTCCCTTTCAACAGGTTCAGATCAACCCAGGCGTATGCGGCCCCGATCAGATTGCCAAATCGGTGCATAGCGGGACCGAAATTACGCTGCTGGTAAAGTTCGTCGTAAATGGACGACGCCCTGAATTTACCCGCATACGCTGCCAGATCCTGACCGGCCGACTCATTGACGGCAAACGCCTCAAAGATGGTTTCAGCCGCCAGCATTCCGGACTTCATGGCCGTGTGGGAGCCTTTGATCTTGGCAAAATTCAAGGTGCCGGCATCACACCCAATCAGCAGGCCCCCTGGGAAGTGCATCTTCGGCAAAGACTGAAGCCCGCCTTTCGCAATGGCTCGCGCGCCGTAGCTGATGCGCGAGCCACCGCGCAAATACTGCTCATAAAGCGGGTGATGTTTGAGTTGTTGAAGCTCATCAAACGGCGACAGGTAAGGATTGCGATAGTTGAGATCCACGACCTGCCCGATCACCACCGTACCGTCCTCCAGGTGATACATGAAAGCGCCGCCCTGCGTGCCACTCTGGGTCAATGGCCATCCAGTGCTATGAATCACAAGCCCGGGAATATGCTGCTCAGCGGGGATTTCCCAGACTTCCTTGATGCCCAACCCGTAGTGTTGAGGATCAGAGTCTGCGTCGAGCTGATACTTGCTGATCAGCTGTTTGCCCAAGTGCCCGCGACAGCCTTCAGCGAAGATGGTTTGCTTGCCGATAAGCTCGATACCAGGCGTAAAGCCGCCTTTCTGCTCTCCGGTTCGGCCGACGCCCATGTCGGCGGTCAAGACACCTCGGACCCTGCCCTCCTCGTCGTACAGCACGTCGGACGCAGGAAAGCCTGGAAACACATCGACACCGAGCGCCTCAGCTTGCTGACCCAGCCAACGACATACATTGCCTAGGCTGACGATGAAGTTGCCTTCGTTGTGCATCGTGCTGGGGGCGAAGACCCCGGGAACCCGGATTGAAAGGCGTGAAGACGACAGGTAGAAAATTTCGTCCGACTGCACCGGGGTGTTCAGTGGCGCCCCCATGTTTCGCCAGTCGGGAAACAACTCATTCAGCGCGGTAGGTTCAAACACAGCACCGGACATGATGTGCGCACCGACCTCTGCGCCTTTTTCGACCAGACATACTGACAACTCCCGGCCTTCTACCATTGCCAATTGACGCAGGCGAATGGCAGCAGATAGGCCGGCAGGCCCTCCTCCTACTACGACGACATCGAATTCCATAGCCTCGCGTTGCATCAAAACCTCCACAGGCATCGAACATAGCCTCTGGAGCGAATCGTACGAGCGGTTTTATGCCTACAACAAACGATGTATCAGGTGCTTATTAATAAGCTGTACTGATTCGTAAGTTGCTACGTTGAAGGCTCGACATTCGTCAGCCGCTCATCGCCAGGGATTCGAGAAAGGTCTCCAATACCAAATGGGGACGGCGACCTTTCCGGGTAACAGAAGCCAGCGTCAGGTCGTAAAAACAGGAATAGGGCTTCAACGCCCTGAGCCTTCCTTCTGCAACCCAGCTCCGCGCGTAGTGATCAGGCAGGTACCCAATGTATTGGCCCGTAAGAATCAGGAATGCCATTCCCTCTCTGTCCGATGCGCTGGCAGTGCAGTTCAGCGCTTGATAATGCTCCTGGATGGTTGCCGGCAAGCGGAATGTCGGGGCTATGGCGTCCTGCTCCTGGATACGCTGCTCATTTAAATCCAGATCCTTGACGAAAAACAAAGGATGGCCAACACCGCAATAGAGCTGAGAACGCTCGCTATACAGCGGCTGATATTCAAGGCCTGAAAGCGCACCGACCTGAGGAATTACGCCTACGTGCAGACGACCGTCCAGCACGCCTTGCTCCACTTCACCAGGTGTACTCATTCGAATCTGGATCTGAACGTCAGGTCCTTTTTTCTTTAAAGAAGCCAATGCATCCGTGACGCGCATGTGAGGCATCGTTACCAGGTTATCCGTCAAGCCAATGATCAACTCGCCCCGGAGGTGACTGTGCATCCCGTTGACCTCGCTTCGAAATCCCTCCATCGCCGACAACAAGCGTAAACACGCCTCATACACCTGCTGCCCATCCTCCGTCAGGGAGAACCCGGCACGTCCCCTCTGACATAACCGTAAACCTAATCGCTGCTCAAGCTCTGTCATTTGCTGACTGATGGCTGACCTGCCAACACCGAGAACGCTCTCTGCAACGGAGAATCCACCGCACTCCACGACACTGCGAAATATCTTGAGCATCCGAATATCAAAATCAGTGACTTGAGCAACTGGATTGGCACGGCGCGCTTTCATAGTTTAGGTAACCTGAAACCAAGGGTATCGAAAGGTGTGTTTTATCGAATCTAAGCGCGTGTCAGTTTCTAGGCAAGCCTTGAATTCCATTTCAGGACGCTCAACAAGGCCAACTCTCCGATTGACCACGATGAGTATCTCTCCACGAGGACCACTGCTCATGAACACACAACAGGCTCACGAACTTCCCTTGGCCAGCCAGCTGAAACTGGATTCACACTGGATGCCGTTCTCCTCGAATCGCAACTTTCAGCGTGACCCACGGTTCATCGTTTCTGCGCAAGGCAGCTGGTTGACAGACTCCGAAGGCAGAAAGGTCTACGACAGTCTGTCAGGCCTGTGGACCTGCGGTGCAGGCCATTCGCGCAAGGAAATCCAGGAAGCCGTAGCCCTTCAGTTGGGCACTCTTGATTACTCGCCAGCCTTTCAATATGGCCACCCGTTATCGTTCATGTTGTCCGAGCGCGTCGCTGACCTGATGCCCGGCGACCTGAACCATGTGTTCTATACCAACTCGGGCTCCGAGTGCGCGGACACTGCGGTCAAAATGGCCCGGGCGTACTGGCGCCTCAAGGGTCAGTCGACCAAGACCAAAATGATCGGCCGAGCACGCGGCTATCACGGCGTGAACATCGCGGGCACGAGCCTGGGTGGCATCGGGGGCAACCGCAAGATGTTCGGTCAACTGATGGATGTCGACCACCTGCCCCACACGTTGCAGCCGGGATTGGCCTTCACCAAAGGCATGGCGGAAACCGGTGGCGTGGAACTGGCAAATGAGCTGCTCAAACTCATTGAACTGCACGATGCGACGAACATCGCAGCCGTTATTGTCGAGCCGATGTCGGGCTCCGCAGGTGCCATCGTGCCTCCCAAAGGTTACTTGCAGCGCCTTCGCGAGATCTGCACTCAACACAACATCCTGTTGATTTTCGACGAAGTGATCACCGGGTTCGGGCGGATGGGCACCTGGAGCGGCGCGGAGTACTTCGGCGTGAAGCCGGACATCATGAACGTGGCCAAGCAGATCACCAACGGCGCCATTCCAATGGGGGCGGTGATCGCATCCAGCGAGATCTACCAAACCTTCATGAATCAGACGAGCCCTGAATACGCGGTCGAATTCGGCCATGGCTACACCTATTCGGCGCACCCGGTTGCCTGCGCTGCGGCCCTCGCAACATTGGATCTGCTGGAGAAGGAAAACCTCATCCAGCAATCAGCTGACCTGGCACCGCATTTCGAACGCACACTGCACGGCGTCAAGGGCGCAAAACACATCGTTGACATCAGGAACTGCGGCCTCGCAGGCGCTATTCAAATTGCACCCCGTGAAGGTGATGCAATTGTTCGCCCGTTCGAGGCGGGCATGGCGCTTTGGAAAGCGGGGTTCTACGTGCGTTTCGGTGGCGACACCCTTCAGTTCGGGCCGACCTTCAACGCTAAACCTGAAGATCTTGACCGCATGTTTGACGCGGTCGGGGAAGCCTTGAACCACATCGATTAACGCAACAACGTGCAGGCAAACACCCATGCTGGCGGGTCGACGCCGCCAGCATCATTTCTATTTTCAATCTTGCAGGTCTTCACCCATGAGCATCATTCAACACCTGATCAACGGCGAACATATCGCCACCGCTGGCCGCACCGCGGACGTGTTCAACCCTTCCACTGGCGAGGTCATCCATCAGGTCTCACTCGCGGATCGCGCCACCGTTCAACACGCCATTGACGTCGCGACAGCCGCCTTTCCTGCATGGCGCAAGACTCCGGCCGCCAAGCGTGCTCAGGTCATGTTTCGTTTCAAGCAGTTGCTGGAGCAGAACGAAGCCAAAATCGCGCAGATGATCAGCGAAGAGCACGGCAAAACCATTGAAGATGCCACCGGAGAACTCAAACGCGGGATCGAGAACGTTGAGTTTGCGTGCGCCGCCCCGGAAATCCTGAAGGGTGAGTTCAGCCGCAACGCTGGCCCGAACATCGATGCCTGGAGCGACTTCCAACCCGTCGGAGTTGTGGCTGGTATTACGCCGTTCAACTTTCCGGCGATGGTTCCACTCTGGATGTATCCGTTGGCCATCGTCTGCGGCAATTGCTTCATCCTCAAACCATCGGAGCGCGACCCAAGCTCTACTCTGTACATCGCAGAACTGCTGATTGAAGCCGGTTTGCCTAAAGGGGTGATGAGCGTGGTTCACGGTGACAAAGAAGCCGTCGATGCGTTGATCGAGGCGCCGGAAGTGAAAGCATTGAGCTTCGTAGGGTCGACGCCTATCGCTGAATACATCTACGCCGAAGGCACCAAACGCGGCAAGCGTGTCCAGGCCTTGGGCGGCGCAAAAAACCATGCCGTGCTGATGCCGGACGCGGACCTGAACAACGCGGTGAACGCCCTGATGGGGGCTGCGTACGGTTCTTGCGGCGAGCGCTGCATGGCGATTTCCGTCGCCGTATGCGTCGGCGATCAAATCGCCGATGCGCTGATCGAAAAACTGGTGCCGCAGATCCAGGCGCTGAAAATTGGCGCCGGCACATCTTGCGGACTCGACATGGGCCCGCTGATCACTGGCGCCCACCGGGACAAAGTGAAGGGCTACGTGGACGAAGGTGTTGAATCCGGGGCCGAGTTGGTCGTCGATGGTCGTGGGCTTCAGGTGGCCAACAACGAAAATGGCTTCTTCCTGGGTGGATGCCTATTCGACCGCGTGACGCCTAAAATGCGCATCTACAAGGAAGAGATTTTCGGCCCAGTGCTGTGCATCGTGCGCGTAGCGAGCCTTGAACAGGCCATGCAACTCATCAACGATCACGAGTACGGCAACGGTACTTGCATCTTCACTCGCGACGGTGAAGCTGCGCGCCTGTTCTGTGACGAGATCGAGGTGGGCATGGTGGGTGTGAACGTTCCGCTACCGGTTCCGGTGGCGTACCACAGCTTTGGCGGCTGGAAGCGCTCGCTGTTTGGCGATCTTCATGCGTATGGTCCGGATGGTGTTCGTTTCTACACGCGTCGCAAGGCGATCACACAGCGCTGGCCACAACGTGCCAGCCATGAGGCAGCGCAGTTCGCGTTTCCGAGTAACAGTTAAGGGAAAGGAGCCCGCCTATAGCGGGCTCCTGACTCCTCACCCAGTCCGCAGAGATTAACGAAGCTCTGACTCCAGCCAGGTGCAAAAGGCCTGTGCAGCCCCAGACAGCGGCTTGTTATGTGGCTTCAGCAAGTAGAACCCGGCAAGGCACTCAATGCTGTGATCGAGCGGCGACACGAGCTGTCCACGCAGCCTGGATTTCTCCACGAGTTCCTCGTTAAGCAGACACACGCCTGCGTTTTCAATCGCCATACTCGCCGCGATTGCGTAACTGTCGACGTAGAAACGCTGATAGTTTTCTGYCTCACCTTGCGGGTAAGTAGCCAGCCAGTCGCTCCAGCCATTGGGTGTGCCCAACACATCGATCAAGGGCAGGCTCAGCAATCCCCCGGCACTTCGAAGTTTGGCAGCAACGTCCAGTGAGCAATACGGCTTCAGCTCAGTTGAGAGCAGCTGCTGGATGTCGTACTGCTGCCAGTTTCCCGCACCGTAGCGAATCTCCAGCTCTGCGCTGGAAGGTGGAGCATCCGCCTCCCAGTTAACGCCGTACATGCGAAGAGAAATTTGCGGATACAGCTCAGCGAACCGTTCCATGCGGGGGGCGAGCCACAACTGCGCAAAGGAGTTGTTGACGCTCAATTCAAGTACGCCTTGGGCGACCGAGCTGAAGATGTTGTTCATCCCTTGGTGCATATGCCAAAGGCCTTCCCGGACCACTGCCAAATACGCCCGCCCCGAAACGGTCAGCTGGATCGAACGTGTTTGCCTCAGGAATAGCGCCTTGCCAAGTTTGTGCTCGAGCAATTTTATCTGCTGGCTCACCGCCGACTGGCTCATGTTCAGCTCAATCGCCGCAGCCGAAAAGCTCAAATGTCGCCCCACTGATTCAAACGTCCGAAGCCAGTTGAGCTGAAGATTGGTCAACGACATCGCGACACCCCGGCATAAGCCCTACTTATAAATGACACTGGTATACATCGTTTGTAGTGCCATCTCAAGCGCCTTAGCATCGAATCCAGACGCCCGGAGCCCCGGCGAATCACGTCTCCAATAGACCCGTCAAAGGATCCCCCCGAGATGAAATCGGAAGCCAAAGTTTTAGTGATTGGTGGTGGTATTACTGGTGTGAGCACGCTTTACCATCTGGCCAAATCCGGCTGGACGGATGTCATGCTGGTGGAGAAGCTTGAACTGACATCTGGATCGACCTGGCACGCCGCGGGCAACCTTCCGTCGTTCAGCACCAGCCTGAACATCATGAAGCTTCAGAAAAACAGCATCGAGCTGTATCAACAGCTCGCGGAGCAGACGGGTCAATCGGTCGGTCATCACCAAACAGGTTCGATCCGGCTCGCGCATACCAAGGAACGTCTGGATGAGTTCAAGCGGGTCGCAGGCCTCGCTACACTTGCCGGTTTGCCTGGCGTCGAAGTTGTCGGCAGTGAGCGCCTGAAAGAACTGCATCCCTTCCTGGACACCACCGGATTGCTGGGTGGGCTTTGGGACCCGTATGACGGTCATATTGATCCGACCAGCGTGACCAATGCCATGGCCCAACTGGCACGTGGTTACGGCGCGACCATTGTTCGGCACAATCCGGTGACCGCGATTACTCAACTCGCCGACAAAAAATGGCAAGTGACGACCGAACAAGGCGTCATTCACGCAGACATTATCGTGAACGCCGCAGGTTTCAGAGCCAATGAAGTGGCCGCGATGATCGGCCATCAGTTCCCCATCTGTTCCCTGGAACATCAATATCTGGTCACTGACAATATTCCAGCCCTGGTGGACCGGCCCCAGCACCTTCCCCTGCTTCGCGATCCCGATATTTCCTACTACCTTCGCCAAGAGGGCAAGGGGCTGATCCTCGGCCCGTACGAGCGAGAGCCGGTGGCCTGGGCAGTCGATGGTGTTCCAGCAACGTTCGGTCAGGAACTGCTGCAACCGGAACTGAACCGTCTCGAAGAAATCATCGGCGCAGCGATGGAACAGGTGGGGATAATCGGTGACGGCGGGATCAAGACCGTGGTCAATGGCCCTATCGTGTACACCCCGGACGGCCTTCCCCTCCTCGGCCCCGTGCACGGTTACGACAACTACTTTGCTTGCGCAGGGTTCAGTTTCGGAATCACCCAGGGCGGCGGCGCAGGCCGTTATCTTGCTCAGTGGATCATCGACGGTCACCCCGAGGTTGAACTTTGGGAGCTGGATTCCCGTCGCTTTGGCAGCTACGCGAACCTTTCCTACACCGTCACCAAATCGCTTGAGCTGTACGCCAACGAATACCAACTAAGCTGCCCGAACGAATACGCGATGCGCCCGGCGTGTCGCGAAGTGAAGACCACGCCGATTTACGAAATCCTCAAACACAAGAATGCGGTGTTCGGCGCTTATTACGGCTGGGAGCGTGCCAGCTGGTTTGCACAATCTGCCAATGCCCCAGTCGAGAACTTCAGCTACAGCCGGGGCAATTGGGATGCAGCAGTCCGGTCGGAATGTGAAGCGGTGCAAAATCGTGTGGGTATCCTCGATCTGAGTGCCTTCACAAAATTCGAGATCTCTGGAAAGGATGCTCGTTCATTTCTGGATCGGATCAGCCCCAACCAGGTTCCTGCCAAATGCGGGGATGTGGCTCTCGCCCATGTGCTCACCCCATCAGGAAGCGTGGCGTGGGAATTCTCCATGACGCTCCTGGAAAGCGGCGCGTTTTACCTGATGTGCCCGGCGGCTTGTGAGTTGCTGATTGAAGATTGGTTACGGCAACGGGCAGCGAAATACGCAAATATCTCCATCGCGAATATCACCAGGGACTGGGGCACGCTCATCCTGGCTGGTCCTAGAGCAAGAGAGGTGCTGTCAAAACTCACCGACACCGATCTGAGTAATGAAGCATTCCCCTGGTTTACCGGCCAGGAGATCCAGGTCGTTGGCGCTCCCGTACGCGCGTTGCGGATGAACTTTGTCGGCGAATTGGGATGGGAACTCCACCATCCACTCCAACACCAGCAGGYACTTTACGAAGCACTCGTTTGGGCGGGTGAAGCGCATGGGATCGTCGACTTCGGACTGAGGGCCATGGACTCGATGCGCATCGAAAAGGGCTATCAAATCTGGGGCCGCGAGCTGACAACCGAGTACTCGGCGCTGGCTGCCAACATGAGCTACTTCATCAAGACCGATAAAGGTGATTTTGAAGGGCGTGCGGCAGTGCTGGCAGAAAAAGAGAAACCGAGCACCCACCGTCTCGTGCTGATGGAAGTGCAAGCGGGCCCTGCTGATGCATTGGGTAGTGAGCCAATTTTCCATCAAGGGAAACTGGTAGGGCTTACCACTTCAGGAGCCTATGGTTATCGCGTTAACAAGAGTTTGGCCATGGGCTTTATCAAGCGCGAACTCGCGTCCCTGGATACTGAACTCACCATCAAAATTCTGGGTGAAGAATGCTCCGCGAAAGTCATTCGTGGATGCCTTTACGACCCGAAAGGTGAACGCCTGAAATCTTGATCATGCAACTGCCTCCAAGAACGTGGAGGCAGCTTTCTGACCGCTAATGGGGTAGGACGAAATGACCATTACACAATCTTTGGATAACGCGCCCAATCCGGAGGCCTCCATAATCGATGGGAAGGCGTTTGCCGAAATCTTGCGCAAGAATGTCGCCGTCGGTGCAAGGGCCTTCAGGGAAAAACGCGGCAGAGCACCCGGGCTGGCTGTCGTACTAGTCGGGAGCGATCCTGCCAGCCAGGTTTACGTGAAAACCAAAATGAAAAAGGCGCTTGAGTCCGGGATTGACTCGTTCCCTCACCTACTCGAAAGCGATACATCCGAAACGGACCTGCTGAACCTGATCGATAAGCTGAACAATGACCGCTATGTGCATGGGATTTTGGTGCAGCTTCCGCTGCCCGCCCATATCGATGAGTCGAAGGTTATTGCGGCAATTAACCCGGCCAAAGATGTCGACGGTTTCCATCCGATCAACGTGGGTCTGCTGGGTCAGGGTAAAGCCAAACTGATTCCGTGCACTCCTCTGGGATGCCTGATGATGTTGAAGGATCAGATCGGTGACCTTAGCGGTAAAAAAGCGGTAATTGTCGGCAGGTCCAACATCGTCGGAAAGCCAATGGCGAATTTGCTCTTGCAGGAAAATTGCACGGTCACGATTGTGCATTCCCGAACACGAGATCTCATCGCTGAATGTCGTCAGGCCGACATCCTGGTGGTAGCGATTGGACGGGCGGAATTTATTGATGCAAGGGCGATCAAGCCGGGTGCAGTGGTCATTGACGTTGGTATCAACAGAGTCGAGAAAAACGGAGTTTCGGTTTTAGTCGGTGATGTCGATTTCGACTCTGCCAAGGACATCGCGGCGGCCATGACTCCAGTTCCTGGCGGCGTTGGTCCTATGACCGTTGCTTGTTTGATGAGAAATACTCTGACAGCTGCAGAGGCGATTGAGAGTAATACTGCTGCACAGTTTTGATAACGGGTAGATCACCGCCAACAAGGCTCAGCTGAACACAAAACTTGCTCAGTTACTGACCATTGCATTGCAAGCCCTGTATTCCGTAGTGTTCGGGCCATTATCCACAGGTATATCCCCGCTTTTTGTGGATAGCTTTTGGGCGAATATGAACACTYGTAAGAAACGCAGAGCAGAACTACCGATACACGGAGAGTTTCCGTCGGCGTTATGTGGACAAGTTGATGGACAAGCTGTCGATGATTCGTAACCGAGGAACTCTTCAGATACACAAAGTGCCAACACAAGAAAAAAAACGTCGTCCTAAAGACCGCACTACAGAGTGATAAAGCTGAAATTAGCTCTAAACGAAGCGGTGAGGATTCTACTGAGAGCCAGCCGTTTTGTAGGAGTAAAAACGCAATAAAATAAAAAGGGGTCGCGAGATAAAATCTCGCAACCCCTTGAATTATATGGTCGGGACGGAGTGATTCGAACACTCGACCCCTAGCACCCCATCTCCTTTTTCATACTTCTTGAAAGCTTCCAAAATTTTACTCTGGATTTTTCCAAGCGAGTATTTACTTGAGCTCCAGCGGTGTTCTGCGCTACGAGAGTCCAGTAACGTCCATCAAGAGCCGACGTTTTTGTGGGGGTAAAAGTAGGGGGAGTCCATTTCATGGGCAAAATTACCATCAAAGAACTCGAGTCGCTGATCGCCAATGATGCCGGCCGGATCCTCCGGGAGGATGGCAATCTGGCCGGTCGAATCTCCGTCCTCAAGGACGGTGTGTCGGTCAGCTTTTTCTATCGTTATCGTTGGGGCGACCAAAACAAAGAGTACGCCTGCGGAACCTGGCCGCGCAAATCCCTGACGGACATTCTCAAGGGGCGTAACCAGGCTAGGGCGCTCATTGATGAGCAGATCAATCCCAACGAGCAAAAGAAAACAGCCAAGGCACAGGCATACGCCACTGCTAAGGTAGAGGCCGGACAAGTAAAGACGTCAATGGATACGTCCTGGTGTTCATTGTGCATCAACCGTCTTGCTTCATTCAGGCGCAGCCATTTTTGGTACTGCAGAGGGCTCATTGCGGCGAGTTGACGGAAGTGGTGGTGAAAGGTCGGAGTGCTCATCTGCACACAGGCCGCAAGTTCATCGACGCGAAGCGCCGAAGCATGTCTTGCGGTTTCGGTGGAAGTTACGCTCTGAAATTGGACGTAGCCATGCATTGAGCGGTGAAAACACCTTTTTTGCGCGCTGCCACATCAAATCTGAGCCCTGAACCTTCTGCGCAAAACACGAATTTCAATCTCAGACGCGCACTTTTTTGCAGTGGAAACCGAAGCCAACTTTTTCCACAGAATCGACCAAGAGCAGTCATCCAGCGATGGCAATGTTGATTAGTGGGGGCTATGGAGTTTGTGGCACCAACCTCGACATAGCCCATCGGCTACATGGTTCAAAACCGTAGCCGTTCTCTAGTATCAGGACGCTGAATTGATTGTGCCAATGGCGTTAACCATGCGGTTGAACGGCTGCCACTCAGTAGAACAGCAGGGGATGTTCTAGGGAGGTAAGCAGCAGCTTTTCAAGGCTCAGTGCGGCATCTTCGGGATAGAGGGTGTTGATGCTGAGCCTAGGTTCGGTCATGTAGGCCGCCGGGCCAAGTGCGCCAACCATCTGGCTGACGCTATAGAAGCTCCTGACCATTCCCTGATGCTGAATTTTGACTTTGAAGCTGGCTCTGGGCTCGAGTCTGGAGGCGCGTATTTTCCAGTCAGTTGGAACGTTGGGGTAGTCAAGAATGCGCTTCAGGGTCTGATTTTCCTGATCGCTGCCGTTGAGCATGACATGCTGCTTGAACGCCATGATCACCAGCGACAATGCGTCTTGCCATTCCTCGCTCAGCGCGCCATCGCTGCCGTCGTTGAACAGAAAGTCATACAAGTTGACAGTTTGCCTGAGCCGCTCGGTATCGACTTTGTCCTGATAGAAGCCTACCCAGGCCTTGTTGACCATCAGGATATTGCCCGCGCCATCAGTCAGGGTGGATGGATACGGATCCAGTGTCTGCAATGTTCTGAGCATTGCAGACCTTAACCACTTGAGATCCGGGCTGTGAAAGTCCTGCGCTATTTCATTGGTCGCGTAGCCCGCAGCAATGCGCAGATGGCTGCGATCCCTGCGGCCAAGCTTTAGCGCGTCCGCGATTTGGTCGGTCAGCACCTCACTTGGCTTGCTTATCCCGTTTTCCAGGCGACTGACATGTCGAGTCGAGGTGCCGACCATTTCGGCCAGTTGCTCCTGGCTCAGCCCGAAGACTCCGCGCCAGAACCTGAGAAAGTCAGCAAAGCGCTGTAAGTGTTGTGTCTCGGCCATGTCCATTGTTGCGAGAAATCCCTTCTATCAGACATCCCATGTCGTGGTGACTGGGGCCGGCCTCGGCAAAATGGGCGGGTCCCGTCCATTCTTCGCGGAGTAATACCATGGCGGCCTCCATACTAAACGTCAGAGATCTGCATTTCTATCTGTTCGAGTTGTTCGATGCGCAAGCCCTGACCGCCCGCCCGCGCTATGCCGAGCACAGCAAGGAAACTTATCTGGCGGCCATCGAAACCGGGCGCAAGATCGCGCAACGCTACTTCCTGCCAATCCGGCAGAAGGTGGATGTGCAACAGCCTACGTTCGACGGCAAGCAGGTGCACATGCTTCCCGAGATCAAGCCTGCAATCGATGCTGTTATCCAATCCGGGCTCACTTGCCCGGAAGCCGATTATGAATTGGGTGGCATGCAATTGCCGGCCATTGTTGCAAGTGTGGCCACTTCTTTCCTGTCAGCTGCTGGCAGCACCACACTGGGTTATACCAGTCTGACCAATGCCAACTGCAATCTTATCGAGGCTCACGGCACGCCCGAACAGGTCGAGAAGTGGGTCGTGCCGATGCGTCAGGGCCGGTTCGCCGGAACCATGGCCATGACCGAGCCGTCGGCGGGCTCGGGGTTGGCAGACCTGACGACCAGCGCGACCAGGACTGAAGAGGGTCGTTACCTGATTACTGGCAACAAGATCTTCATTTCTGGCGGTGATCACAACCTTAGCGAAAATATTGTTCACCTCGTCCTGGCAAGGATCAAAGGCGCGCCCAAGGGCATCAAGGGCGTATCCCTGTTCATTGTTCCCAAGTATCTGGTCGATGAAACAGGTGCGGTCGGCAGCCGCAATGATGTGAGCCTGGCTGGCTTGTTCCACAAGATGGGTGGGCGCGGGCAAACCTCCTGTGCGATCAACTTCGGTGAACAGGGCGGCTCGATCGGCTACCTGGTAGGTGAGGAGAATCAGGGTATTCGCTACATGTTCCACATGATGAATGAGGCACGCATCATGGTCGGAACTAGCGCCGCACTCACAGCTTTGAGCGGTTATCAGTACTCCCTCGACTACGCGAAGGAGCGGCGACAGGGGCGTTTACCTTCGTCCAGGGATCCGCTCTCTGCGCCCGTGCGGATCATTGAGCATGCGGATGTGCGACGCATGCTGTTGGCACAGAAGGCCTATGCCGAAGGTGCCTACAGCCTGTGTCTGTTCGGTGCACAACTGGCTGACGACGTGCGCACTGCTCCTGACGAGGCCGAGCGCAGAAGCGCAAAGGTACTACTGGATTTCCTGACGCCGATCATCAAGTCCTGGCCATCCGAATACGGCCCGCGCGCCAATAGCCTGGCGATTCAGGTGTTGGGTGGGCATGGCTATACCAATGAGCATCCGGTCGAGATGTTCTACCGCGACAACCGCCTCAACTCGATCCATGAGGGCACCTATGGCGTGCAGTCGCTTGACCTGCTCGCACGCAAGGTGCCCGCCGACAATATGGCCGGATACACGAACTGTATCAGCAGGATGCGTGACGACATTGAGACGGCCACCCAGCACCCGGCATTGCAGGAGCCTGCGGCTGCGCTTCYGGCCGCCATTCAAGTGCTCGAGGAAACCACCGGTGCTGTTCTTGGCGGCATGCAGAAACTGCACATCGACTTGGCGCTGGCCAATTCGGTCAAGTACCTGGAGCTGTTTGGCAACGTGGTTGTGGCCTGGATGTGGCTCAAGCAAGGCATAGCCGCGAGCGCTGGCCTGGCCAGGGACCCGCATGAGGATGACCGGAACTTCTACCTGGGCAAGTTGCAAGCCCTCAAATACTTCTACGCCTACGAACTGCCAGAGATACAGGTCTGGAAACAGATTCTGTGCGACTTCGAAGATGCCTTCTACATGGCCCGAGAAGAGTGGTTTTGATGGCTGTGGCGTACCTGGTTTGTCCGTTGAATAACCGTATCAATCGCAGAGGTTTCATATGAGTCAGCAAAGTATCGATTTCACTGGGCGTGTCGCCATCGTCACCGGAGCCGGAAACGGACTCGGACGCTCCCATGCGCTGGCATTGGCCAGGCGCGGTGCCAAGGTGGTGGTGAATGATCTGGGAGGCGCCCGTGACGGCGCGGGTAACTCGTTGCAGGCTGCAGACGAGGTGGTTGCGCAAATTCATGCAATGGGCGGAGAAGCCATTGCCAATGGCGCCAACGTTGCCAACTTTTCTGAAGTCGAGGCGATGGTCGCGCAGGTCATGGAGCGTTGGGGGCGGGTCGATATTCTGCTCAACAACGCCGGAATACTTCGCGATAAAAGCTTCTCCAGGATGGACCTGGCCGACTTCAGGCTGGTGATGGACGTGCACCTGATGGGCTCGGTCAACTGCACCAAGGCCGTCTGGGACATCATGCGGGCGCAGAACTATGGGCGAATTGTCATGACCACCTCCTCTTCCGGTCTCTACGGCAATTTCGGTCAGTCGAATTACGGTGCGGCCAAGATGGCGGTTGTAGGGCTCATGAATACCCTGGCGCTGGAGGGACAGAAACACGATATCCGGGTCAATGCGCTGGCCCCCACTGCCGCCACCCGCATGACCGAAGATCTATTGGACAAGACGGTATTTGAACTCTTGACCCCTGAGTCGGTTACCGCAGGCGCGCTAATGCTGTGCCACGAGGGTGCACCGCAGCGCACGATCCTCTGTGCCGGTGCAGGTGGCTATGCCACTACGCGGATTTTCGAGACCAATGGCGTGTTCCTTCCACCTGCCTTGCAGACCCCTGAGAGTGTGCTGGCGACCTGGGACGCTATCTGTGACACCACAGATCAATGCGCCCTGGAGGCGGGCTTCAAGCAGACAGAGAAGTTCCTGTCCAAGGCTGCCGCCAGCTTCGGCAATCAATGAGATCGCACGCCTGAGCGGCGCATCCAATTCAATTTCTGCGCTTGTCCGGTTGACGGACGGGCGCGTTTTTCTCGGAGGCAGTATGCAGGATCTATTCAGTTTGCAAGGTCGGGTGGCGCTGGTCACCGGTGGGGCGCGAGGGATTGGCGCGATGATCGCGCGGGCGTACCTGCAATGCGGGGTCAAGGTGTACATTTCATCGCGAAATCAGGATGAGCTGGCGAATTTTACCAACGCTGTTGCAAGCCTTGGCGAGTGCGTTGCGATCCGTGCTGACCTCTCCAGCCTGGAGGGCATCGAGTTTTTGGTCGATGAGATTGGCAAGCGTGAGTCCGGCCTGGACATCCTGGTTAACAATGCCGGCGCTACCTGGGGCGCGGAGTTTTCCGTGTATCCAGAGGCGGGTTGGGACAAGGTTGTGGATCTGAATCTGAAGTCACCGTTCTTTTTGACGCAGCGTCTGCTCGGGCTGCTCAAAACTGCGGCTAAAGCAGAGACTCCGTCCCGGGTGATCAATATTGCCTCGGTCAACGGCCTGGTAAATCCCGGAGTCGATAATTATGCGTACTCTGCCAGCAAGGCCGGCCTGATTCACCTGACCCGGCATCTTGCGGTTGATCTGGCTCCCGCAAATATCAATGTAAACGCAATCGCGCCCGGCTTTTTTCACACGAAAATGACGGCTTACGCGGTTGAGCAAGATGCAGGTTCCATCATGGCCATGGTCCCGAGGGGGCGTCTTGGCAATCAGGACGATATGGCTGGCGCTGCCATCTTCCTGGCATCCAGGGCCTCTTCCTGGATCACCGGACATACGCTGGCGCTGGACGGTGGTCTGGTCGCAGCCGCCGGTTGATCAAATAGATTTCAGCGATACTCATGAGACTCTGTGACAAGCCGCAATAGAAAGCCCCCTCCGCTGGCAGCGGAGGGCTCACGGATAACAGCGTCAGCTTTGGCGGGTTGCCTTACTTTGGATCAACACCCAGTGTTCCTATGAAGTCGACCACGGCTTGCCGTTCTTTGTTATTGATCTGGGTAGCAATGGCTTGCATCCACTTGCCCTGGATATCGGAATACTCATCTGCCCCCCGCCAACCCTGAGCGTAATTGTTCAGCTGCTGATCGATATACCAGCCGTCAAGGATTCGCAAATCAGGTGCCTGCAGGTGTGCATAACCTTGGGCAAATTGGCCGTGGCAAGCCGCACAGGTATCCTGATAGCGTGCTGCGCCAACTTTGGCAGTGGCACTGTCAGACTGTGGCGCCTTGGCCAGTTGCAGACCGGCGTAGTGCGCGGCCAGACTGGCAAGCTGCTCTTCACTGAGGCTCAGGGTAATCGCACGCATGCTCTGCCCCGCCTGATCCTGTTGAGCGTAACCGCGCCGGCCGGCTTTGAAATTCAGCAGCTGACGAGCCAGATATTGTACGTTCTGCCCCGCCAGGCGCGGTGCGCCCAACGCCTGATTACCCTGGCCTTCTGCGCCGTGGCACACCGCACAGGTTGCACTCAGTGCTGCAGTGGGCGCCTCCGTCGCCTGGGTGGCGAGCGGAGCCAGAAACAGTAAGGCCAGGCTGGTCATCTTATTCATCTGCGAATGCTCCACTGTGCTGCTGTTGCTCACGCTGAACGATCTGTTCAAGCAGATGTGCTTGAATGACTGATGGGCTGGCCAGGGGATACTGACGCAAGGTGCCTACTTCAGCAGCGGTATAGGGTTGAAAATCCGCCGGTATCTGTGCCGCACTGAAGCTGCCGAGCATCCAGTTCAGCAAGCGTGCCAGATCAGAATCGGGCAGCGCCGTCTGGGCGGTCCCCGGCACCTGCACCAGATACTCGCGACCCCCCGGCACACTGAGAAAGCTGCCCATCCGATTACGCAAATCTGGCACCTGTCGTGCGGGAAAGCCGCTGCCATCTGGTAAATGGCAACCCTGACAATTGAGCATGTAATCGACCTGAGCCGGCTCGGTCGCCCAACTGCAGCTGCTGGACAGGAGAAGCCCCAGAGCAACTGCGCGAATCATTGTTTCTTCACTCCTATCACGACCGACAGCGAGCAGTGATAAGGCACATTCGCCTGGCTGCCGGTACACCAATTGAGATCATTCGAGCTCTGCGGCCGATAGATTGGCGTGTCGCCCTGATCTCGCTGGCAGATGCAGCGCCCACAATTACTTTTGCCACAACAGTCGTTGTAGGAAATGACGTAGTCCTTGCCGTCCGTAGGGTTTCGGCAGGTGCCGATCCAGGTGATGTCCGACTTCACGGTGCCTGGCGGACAGCTGCTAGCCGTGCCACCACAACATCCACAGAGAAAACCGTCGATCGCACAATGTCTCCAGTAGTCGCAGCTATTGGGATTTCCTTCTTCAGCAATGCCGGTGGAAGCAAAGGCACTGTTGCGATAGACCGGCAGCAGCGTAAAGGCGCCCGCACCGATCAACAGAGTGCCCAAGCCGCCGAGAAAACCTCGACGCGACGTGCTGCGAGCGGTCTGTCGGGTAAGTTTTTCGGTCACTTGATCAAGCCAATTGTTTTCCATCGTCATTGCCCTCGATGCGTGTGCCTGGCAACTCAGCCATGTGCCGCATGAAATTGTTGAACCGTGGCGTAGCCGAGGCTTTTCGCCTCGAAAAGGCTGTCCAGATGTTCGCGAGTATTGATCAGGCCGTGTGCGGTCACCTTGCCCGAGGCATCAATCAACACCCCATAGGGCAGCTTGGCGATCTGGTAAGCCATTCCAACCTCGGGAGAGAGCAAATACGGAAACTCATTCAGCCCTTCACGCCGAATGAAGGACAACTGTTCGGCTTCGTCACCATCACTGGCCAGGATCACGCGTAGCCAGGCTCGCTCCTTTGCCTGGGCCGACTTGAGCACCGGCAGCAAGGTCTTGCACACCGGGCACGTCGGCGAAAGGAAGAACAGCAGTGTGGAGAGTCCGCCAGCATCGAAGCCAGCCAGACTCAAAGCACCGCCGGTCAGGCTCGGCAGATTGAAGACTGGCGCCTCATCCCCGACCTTGATCACCTTGCCCAGCGACAGCGCCCCTACCGGGCGGATGCGTTCGTGCAGCAGACCAATTTGCCGGGTCAGGGCCAGCACCGTCACCAACAAACCGATGATGGCCAACCAGGAAAGGCTAATGGCAACAACCAGTGCTTCAATCATAGAGAGAGTTCTCGGGCAGAGTTTTGGTTGGCAATCAGGGTATTGGCCAGAAGGTAGAAGGCGCTGCCGGTAAGCACCACGCAGCCAATCACCAGCCAATCGTAGAAAACCAGGATGCGGCCGCTCGGCGGCAGCAGCAGATTCAGGGTGAGGAGCATGAGAATCAGGTTGCGCCATACCAATGGCCAACTGACTGCCTGGCGGCGGGCGCCTGCCTGGCAACCGCAGTCGGCAATGCGCCGGCCCTGCAACAGGCTCAGCGCCATTGCAAGCGCATAGGTCAGCAACAACGCCGCCGCGAGCCACACAACGAAGGGCTGCCGGAAAGCCAACAACCCGCCGGCGGTGACTATCTCAAGCCAAGGCAACAGCAAGGCGACAGGACGAACCAACCCTTGCGCAAGCACGTCATAGCTCTGCAACACCGCCGTGAACCCAAGCGTGTCGCGTAATTTGTGCCAGCCTGCAACCCCCAGCAGCAGGGCCATGCCGGCACTTATGGCGGTCAACCAGACCGGTTCGCCGAGCAGGCCGATCACCATGGCAGCACCATGTTCAGATATCCATAAGGCAGCCCGGTGATGGTGCGCAGGTGCGCACCGCTCTCGACATCGTAAAGATTGATGTCCTGCTGCAGACGACGCAGCACACCATCCTGGCCCTCGGTTAAATAAATCCAGGCACTGGCCAGCCAGGGCATCTGCAGCACCCAGTCCACGCTGTAAAGACGTGGCTGGACGCCGGGACTGACGCCGATAGAGATGCTCTGCTCAGCCAGTTTGATGGTCTGGATTTTTTTGCCCTGGTTCGCATCGAAGACCCAGACTTCGGTGCCCGGCTCCTGGAAGGTGTCTGGCCCGCCTTGGTGCATCAACACGAACAATCGGCCGCTCGCTGCATGTACGGCGGTGTGCTGAATGCCGCTCATGCGCCAGTCGTCCTTTCGCTCATCCCCGCTAAGCAACGACCACTGCCGGGACACGCGCAACTGATCCGGGCCCATCTGAATGGCATACACCTGACTTTCGCGAGAAACGAAATACCAGGTGTCACCTATCCGCGAAGCCGAAGTCGACAACAGGTCCTTGAGCGGATCGAATAACGGTTTGCTGCGCTGCTGGATCAGTACCTGACCTTGTTCTCCCAGGCGCAGGTGAAGAAATCCGCCGTCGCCGCAGATGGCATAGAAGTCACGCTTGCCGGCCGGATAGATCGAGGCGCAGCCGGGTGTCTCCACCTCGCTGACAAAACGATCGGCATCCAGATCGACGATACTGATGGACTGCGCCGGGGTAAAATTGAGCACCAGGAGAAAACGCTCGTCGTCCGACAACACACTCAAACCCGTATTGCCCAAGGCGTTGATGCGCTTGGACGGAATCGGGATCTCCCGTTTGGGCGCGAGGGTCAACGGGTCATAGACCGTCACCATATCGCTGCGGGTTCCACGGGTGCCGCGGCTGAAATAGGTTTCGACGGAAAACAACTCATTACGCGACTGCGCAGGCAACAGGCTGTTGAACCAGAAGCCGGTATCAAGCTGGCCCAGCATCTTGCCGCTGTCATCGAACAAAAAGGCTCGACCATCGAGCTGCGTCGGCGCTCGATTGCCCCATACCCAGAACCAATGCTGACCGTCATGGGCTGCCAGGGTTTCGACCCTGGCCTGCTCCACCGCAATATCAGCCAGTGCCAAGGGCAGTTGCAGTGAAGTGCCCAGCATGAAATAGCACGCTAAACGTTTGAACATATCGACATTACCTACCTACCCATAAGCTATTGAAGTTGGCTGCGATCGGGGTTTTCTCGCTGTGTATGACGGTGGGCCTATGCCATTCCCTTCTTGCGCGCCAGGGCGCGATACACATAGAAAATCTCTGTAAAAATCAACGACCAGGCCAGGGTTTCAATCACCCACTTATTGAAAAACACCGCAGTGTCTTCATTTGGCAGAACCATGAAGTCCTGGATAGCGGCGACAAACAGATTCAGGACGATAAGCACGATCATCAACCAGCCGTGCAAGATCAACTTGTATTTGAATGCTTGCTGCACGATACAACCGCAGAAGATTAAAAAGAGTACGGCTGCCAACATTGAAGCGACCGGCAATGCCGCCCGCATGAAGTCCAGCGTTTCAAAGCCGTAACTGAGAACAAGCGCGACGACAAAAACCAGAATCTCCTTACCTTTGGACAATTCAAAGTTATGCGTCACTTTCATTAATCCGATGGCACCAATAACGGTGACACCAAATAATTTTGAGAACGTATCCAGGTAATGCCAGACATAGGCGGAAAATTCAAAGACACCGGCCTTATCTAAAATCACGTTGGTTGCAGACACGGCCAGAAAGAACCACTCGTAGCCCAACATATCGTTTTTTAACTTGAGAAAGCGGTATCCGTAATAAAACCCGACCCACACCAGGGACGAAACAGCCGCGTAAATCATCATATCTCTGCTAGACATTGCCGCTGTCCTTTTTGTTTTGACCGGGAGGATTTGATTACCCACCGGCACTGCAGCCTATGGGCTGGCTTAAACAGCGCCAGCGCAGGTCATCGGCCTCCTCGGCAAACGGGAATAACCTGATGGCCGTAGTGTCAGATCAACGCCCAGCCAGGTGTTACCCAATATCCGCATAGAGTAAATTGCGTTTATTGGCTAACGCTGGCACTGCCAATCGCTTAGGCTGCGCGAGACCGATCGTCAGTGCACTTTCAGCACGATGGGCGATTACAGGAGTAGTGGTGATACGCGCCGCATGGGATAAAGGCGCCTAGTGCTCGGCGGAGTAACCGCCAGGAATCGTATGTTGTCCAAGGAGATTGCCAGTGAACACCAGCGGCGGCCTTTACTCCCCTACTCCATTGATCGCGACTGATCCCGTCGTCGTCAGCGTTGCAGAACTGCATGACGTTGATGACTATGGCGCGACCCTGCCTGGCTGGTCCAGCGAGGTCCAGCAGTTGAGCAACGGATTCTTTGCCGGACGCTGCAGCCTGGTGAGCTTTGCCGGCATGCAACTGTTTCGTGAAATCACCTCCCAGCGCATGTGCGTTAAATTCGCCACCAAAGCCAATTCGCGCTCTATTGCCCTGCCGCTGGCGTTGTCCCAACCTGCCCTGTTCAGCGGCACCGAAGTCAATCACCGGGAAATCGTCTGCTTTGCCGAGGATGAAACCTTCACCTACTACACAGCACACTCAAGCGACTTGCTGACCCTAAGCTTCGACACTGACGTCTTTACTGCCTATGCCGATCAAATCAAAGATGCCGATGTCGCTCGCAGCCTTGATAAAACCGCCTTTCTAAAGGTCATGCCAGATCAGGCTGCGCAGCTGCAAACATTTCTGCAAACCGTACTGACCGTTCTGCTCAACAACCCAGGCGCCTTGCAGCACCAGCATGCACAGGACTCACTGACCGAATCCATTTACACACAAGTGCTCAAGTTGCTTGGCAACGGCGACAAACTGTGCGCATTCGCCATGCCCAAACATCGCTATGCCCTGGTTGCACGGGCGCGTGAATACCTGTTTCACGACCCCCAGGGTGAGAGCTTCACCATTGCCAGGCTTTGTCACTATCTGGGAGTTGGCTCACGCACCCTGGAATATGCATTCCAGGACGTCCTGGGCATGACCGCAGTGGCCTACCTACGCGCGTTGCGACTCAACTATGTGCGGCAGGACATCAAGTCTGGCGGGCCACAGACTTCCGTGCTGGATATTGCTGCGCGCTGGGGATTTTGGCATCCCTCGCATTTCAGCGCAGATTACAAGCGCCTGTTCGGCGATCTGCCATCCGAGACGCGCCGACGTTATGCCAGTTAACATGATGCTGCTCCTGACTAACCAGCCCGCTATCCCTGTGCACTAACATTTCGCCCAGTGCGATCCTTTTGAATATAAAGCTATTTACCAATTGGATAATAGCGCTGGAGCACTCAGTGACCGGCACTAATTCTGCACGCGCGCAACACGTGTCGCCGAAGCATCGGTTAAGTGCGCCCGGCAATAATTCAAACATCGTAAACACTGCGATTTTTGGCTAACGCCTGCGCCACAACCACACAAATAATCGAACCAACACGTTGCAATGCGCATTGAGACTTGATGCACCACTACAACTTGCGCGGGCGTCAGTGGTCATTCCATCGTTACCGGCAAGGCTGAATATTTAATCAATCATCAGGACTTATTGACTGTGAACAAAACAAGCAGAGTGCTCATTCTGGGTGCCACGGGAAATATTGGTGGACTGACCGCTCAAGCACTGGCGGTAAAATACCCAGCTATAAACTTACGTCTGACCAGCAGCCGCGACGCCGGGTGCGATTTACTGCGTGCCCTGCATCCACAGGCTGAAGTACTTAAGGCCGACTGGTACGACCCCGGTAGTCTGCCCACCGTTTTTACCGACGTAGACAAGGTGTTTATTGTCTCGCCGGATTTTTACACCGACGAAAGCATCGTCACCCCCAACCTGATTAGCGCCATTCAGGAAGCCGGCTGTGTTGCCCAGGTATTGCGCTTGATCTCCCTCCCGCCAGGGCTGACGGCTGATCAATTGGAGCCGGACATTCTGGCCACCCGCTGTGGGGCCAACCTCTCGGTTGTCGCGAAGCCACTGTTTGATGCCAGTGGCTTACCCATGACCTACCTCAATGTTGCCAGTTGGCTGATGTTCAATGTGCCCTGGTTCCTGGCTGCCGAGGTGAAACAACACCGGCGCCTGGCCATGCCGCAGGCCACCCATGCATCACGCCTGTGGTTGTCTGAGTGCGACGTTGCCGCAGCAGCCGCCAGGATCCTGGCAAGCGATGCCGCACTCCATGTGGGTCACGAGTATCTGCTCACCGGCACTGAGCGCATCGACTTTACCCAGCTCGCCGAGCTACTGGGCGAAGTGATCGGTGAGCCGGTCACGCTGGTGGACGATGAGCAGCCCCTGCGCACCGCCACCGGAGAGGCCTTTGATTTGCTCATGACCTACTTCCGGCACGAAACCCGCGATTACCTCGACATTCCTGTCACCGACAGCTTTGCGCAGTTGACCGGTCGACCTCCCATGGCCTTGCGCGACTATCTGATAGCCAATCGAACCCTGTTTATCTGATTCACTGGCGCCGCTGGAAAGCTGTGCGAACTCCGCCCAGCCCTGCGCTCCGACCTCTAACAATAATAGGAGACACCTCGTGAATAGCATGTTCAAACGGACTTTGCTGTTTAGCGCCCTGCTTGCATGCTGGGGCCTGAGCACGGCACAGGCGGCCACTTCAGCTGAACTGGAGCAACTCGGCAAACAACTCACCCCCTTCGGTGCGGAGCGGGCTGGCACGGTTGATGGCAGCATCCCGGCCTGGGAGGGAGGCCTGACCCGAGCCCCAGCTGGCTGGGAGCCCGGCCATGGTGACCCCTATGGGGCTGACAAGGTGCTTTTCAGCGTCAATGCACAGAATCTCGCTCAACATCAGGCAAAGTTGCCCGCCGGACAGATTGAACTGATCAAGGCCTACCCCGGCTACCGCGTGGACGTTTATCCGACACATCGCAGCTGCACCTTCCCGGACGCCGTGGCGCAGCGCACCAAACAATTCGCCGCACAGAGCAAGGTTGGCGCTGACGGTTGGCAGTTGGAAGCCGCGGCCGGCGAGGCGATTCCGTTTCCGCTACCAGCCAGCGGTGTGGAGGCGATGTGGAACTACAAATTGCGCTACATCGCCAAGGGTCGGCAATTCGATGCCGCGTTTCTGATGCGGGACAAAGGGGGGACGCTGACGCAAGTCGAGCAGAAATCCTACGAGTTCTACCCCTATAACGACCCGGCCGTAAAAGCCCCGGCAGATACCGGCAATATCGAAGCCATGCTGATGTATGACCTGCTTTCACCCTCGTCCCGGGCAGGCGAGATGTACCTGGTGCATGCGCAGTTGGATAAGCCGCAGGATGCCTGGATCTACTTCCCTGGCCAACGCCGCGTGCGGCGCGCACCCTCCTTTGCCTACGACAACCCGATTGCTGGCTCGGACAGCCTCTACTACGTTGACCAGATCAATATGTACACCGGTGCGCTCGATCGTTACGACTACAAGCTGGTCGGCAAAAAGGAAATGATTGTTGCGTACAACTCTTACAAGTTGGTCGATAAGTCGAACAACTATGAGCAGTTGATCGGTCAGGACTACCTCAATCGTGATGTGCAGCGTTACGAGCAGCACCGGGTCTGGGTGGTGGAGGCAACGGTGAAAGCTGACAAGCGCCACTCCCTGGCCAAGCGGGTGTTCTACTTCGACGAGGACAGCTGGGCATTGCTGCATGTCGATATGTTCGACGCCAAGGGCAATCTTTGGCGTGCCCAGGAAGGCAGCGTCTGGGCCAATCCACAGATCCAGGCATGCACCTCCATCGAGTACGTCAGCTATGACCTGATCGCCCGTCGCTACATCGCCGACGGCTTTACCCAGGAAGGCAAGGTGCTCGACCTGACCGCAGGCCTCGAAGGCCGGGTCAACGACAAGATGTTCAACTCCGACGAACTGCGTCGCCGCGGCGAACGTTAAGTCCGACCTGAGGAAAAGCTCATGCATAACAAAAATAAAGGCGCGGCCCTTGCCGCGCCGGGCTTCCCGCGTGTCAAAAACAACCTGACCCTGCTGATGATGGCGGCCTGCGGCCTGGTCTGGAGCGCGCCGGGCCACGCGTTTCGCTTCGGCTCGGACGCGGGGATATCCGGCAGCCTGGATTCGAGTCTGTCCTATGGCTTCGCTCAGCGCCTGGAGCCGCAGGACTGCCATATCCTCGGCGGCGACAGCGGTGGCTGTAACAACGGCACCCAGACTCAGACCGGGCGCTTCTACAATCTGAGCAAAGGGAATGGCTACGCCAACGCCGATATCAGCTACAGCAATGCTGACGATGGCAACCTCAACTACAACAAGCACGATGTCTTCTCGCACGTGATCAAGGGCAACCATGAGTTGAGCCTGAAACTCGGTGAGGGTTGGAGCGCACTCGGCCGGGTCGCCTGGGCGAAAGACTTCAAGATGGATGACACCCGAAACACCGAACTGGATGACGACGCCAAGCGGGAAGCCACCGAGCGCCTGGAGTTGCTCGACCTCTGGGTGGCGAAGAGCTTCGACCTGGGTGAGATGCCAGCCAAGGTCAAGGTCGGCAACCAGGTGATCAGCTGGGGCGAGGAAATCTTCGTGACCGGTGGCATCAACCAGATCAACGCCATCAACCTTGCGAACTACCACACCCCCGGCACCCAATTGAAGGAGGTGTTCATCCCGGCACCTATGGCTTCGTTCAACCTCGGGCTGAGCGAGACCCTCAGCGTTGAGGCCTACTACCAGTTCAAGTGGAACGCCTATGGCATCGACCCGGTGGGCACCTACTACTCGGGGAGCGATGTGGTGGGTGAAGGCAATCTGCCGATCTACCTCTCGACCAGCTTCGTCAACAATGTCTTCAGCCCCTTGCTCGGCCTGACTTGCGCCGACCTGACGCCCACGGGACGCTGCGGCGCGCCAGGCATCAGCGGCCTGAGCGACGAGCAGATGTTCGCCACGGGGCTGGCGATTCCCTACGCCGGCAGGCATGAAGCGAAAAACAGTGGGCAGTACGGCATCGCCCTGCGCTGGACGGCGGAGGAGATCGAGACCGAGTTCGGCGTGTTCTACCAGCGTTACCATGACAAGTTGCCCTTCGTCGGCTACACGGCCACCCGCTCCCCCGATACCCTGCTGGTCGATAACTACTTCATCAACTATGGCGAAGACAAGAATCTGTTCGGCCTGTCGATGAACACCATGGTCGGACCGGTAGCGGTCGGCGCGGAGCTGTCCTACCGGCCCAACGACAGCGTCAGCATTGATCCCCTGGTGCCCTTTGGCGTGGCCTTCACCGGCCGGTTCAATGAATTCAGCGTGTACGACAACGGCGTCAGCAAGGGCTATGTCGAAGAGAAGAAATGGCAGGCACATGTGAATGCCGTCTACAGCTTCTCCGCCAGCGACCCGCTGGGTTTCATTCCCGGGAGCCTGGGCGCCTCCGACGGCTTCCTGCTGACCGAGGCGGTCGTCACCCACTACCCGGATCTGGACACCTCGGGCGAGACGCCATACCTGCTCCCGGACTATTCACTGCCGGACAAAACCTCCTGGGGCTACGTCGCCGAGATGGGCATCAACTACCCGAATGCGTTCGGTAGCGGTATCACCCTCACGCCGCAGCTGGACTTTTACCACGACGTCAACGGCACCACGCCGAACGCATCGCCGTTCGTCGAGGGCCGCAAGTCGCTGACCAGCTCCTTGCTGTTCAACTACCGCGACCGTTGGAAGGGTGGCCTGCAGTGGGTGCAGTACTGGGGCGGCGGCGACAACAACCTGATGACTGACCGCGATTTCATCAGCGGCAACATCTCCTACTCGTTCTGACCACCGGCGTAAGGCGGGCCAGTCCCGCCCTGCTCCGTTCGCTTGGTAATTTCAGGAAGGCATAACCATGCTGACTTCCCTGGTGCTCGGCCTCGAGCGCTTCTTCTTCCGTCATCGTCTTGCCACCCTCGGCGTGCTGGCCTTGATTACCCTGGTGATGGGCGGCTTCGCCGCGCAGCTACGCATGTCTGCCGGCTTCGACAAGCAGCTGCCGCAGCAGCACGAGTTCATCAAGACCTTCAACCAGTACCGCGACGTGCTGTTCGGCGCCAATCGCATCATCGTGGTGCTGCACGCCAAGCACGGCGATATCTGGAACAAGGAGGCGCTGACCAAGCTTAACGATCTGACCCAGACCCTGTTCTTCATGCCCGGCATCGACCGCCGCACGGTGACCTCGCTGTGGACCCCGAACACCCGCGCGGTACAGATTACCGAAGAGGGCATGAAGGCCGAGGATGTGGTGGGGGGCGACGTCACCGTGGCCACTCTGAGCGACCAGGCCATCGTCGGCATTCGTGAGCGCACCCTGGTCGGCGGCTTCGTCGGTAGCCTGGTGGCCAACGACTACTCCGGGGCCATGGTGCTGGCCGAGCTGGCCGATCCTGACCCACAGACCGGCCAACGCCTGAACTACCTGGAGTTCAGCCAGCGCCTGGAGGATGAAGTGCGGGCCAAGTACGGCGACGACCAGTACGAGGTGCAGATCATCGGTTTCGCCAAGCAGATGGGCGACATCGGCGCTGGCGCCACGTCGGTGATGGGTTTCTTCGCCCTGGCGTTCCTGCTCACCGTGCTGGCGGTCTATTGGTACACCCGCTCCTGGGCGTTGACCTTCCTGCCGCTGTGCTGTTCGCTGGTGTCGGTGGTCTGGCAATTCGGCACCATCACGCTGCTCGGCTTCGGCCTCGACCCGCTGGCAATCCTGGTGCCTTTCCTGGTGTTCGCCATCGGCGTGTCCCATGGCGTGCAGCAGGTCAACTTCATCTCCAAGGAGGTCTGCGCCGGCGCCGATGGCATGACCGCCGCGCGCCGCAGCTTCTCCGGCTTGCTGATTCCCGGCACGCTGGCGCTGATCACCGCCTTCGTCGGCTTCGCTACGCTGGTGCTGGTGCCAATCCCAATGATTCGCGAACTGGCGATCACCGCCTCGGTTGGGGTGGCCTACAAGATAGTCACCAACCTGATCATGCTGCCGGTGCTGGCCAGCTATTTCCGCTTCGATCAGGCCTATGTGACACGCGTCGATCGACTTCGCCGCGGGCGTGACGGCGCCATGCTCAAGCTCGGGCGCATCGCCGAGACGCGTAATGCGGCAATCGGGGCGGTGCTGTGTCTGGTGCTGCTGGTCGCCGCCGTGTGGCAGAGCCAGGGTCGGCATGTCGGCCATGTCCTGCCGGGCGCGCCGGAGCTGCATATCGACTCGCGCTATAACAAAGACGTGGAAAGCGTGGTCAGCCATTTCGGTCTCGGCCTGGATCTCTTCACAGTCGCGGTGGAAACGCCGCAGAACAGCTGCTATCAGCACGAGGTGATGGCCTACATCGACCGGCTGACCTGGTACCTGGCCAATGTGCCGGGTGTGCTCTCGGCGCAGTCGTTGCCTGTACTGACCAAGCTCTCGGCCTCCGGAGTCAACGAGGGCAATCCGAAATGGGTGGCGCTACCGGTGGATGAGCTGTCACTCGGTGAAGCGGTGCGCCAGGTACCCGAGGGGCTGCGGCTGTACAACGCAGATTGCAGCTTGCTGCCGGTCAACCTGTATCTGGCCGACCACAAGGCCAGCACCCTGAAAACCGTGGTGGAGGCCGTTCAGCAATACCGCGCCGAGCACCCAATGGTGGGGGTAAACGTGCGCCTCGCCAGTGGCAATGCCGGGGTGCAGGCGGCCACCAACGAGATCGTCGAAAGCTCCGAGCTGCCGATGATGCTCTACGTCTACCTGACCATCGTGCTGCTGGTCTTTGTGGTTTACCGCGACTGGCGAGCGATGGTCGCCTGCTGCCTGCCGCTGACCTTGGCCACCTTTCTCGGTTACTGCTTCATGAAGGCGCTGGATATTGGCCTGACTGTCGCCACTTTGCCGGTGATGGTGCTCGCGGTCGGCATCGGCGTGGATTACGCCTTCTACATCTATAACCGTCTGCAGTTGCACCTGGCTGAGGGGCTGGACATCGCCAACGCCTTCAAGCTGGCGCTGCGCGAGGTCGGCGTGGCGACCATCTTCACGGCCATCACCCTGTCCATCGGTGTGGCCACCTGGTCGTTCTCGGCGCTGAAGTTCCAGGCTGACATGGGGCTACTGCTGACCTTTATGTTCATGGTCAACATGCTGATGGCGATTACCCTGTTACCGGCCATCGCAGTGATGCTGGATGTGCTGATTCCGCGTCGGGGGCCGGTTTGCGCGCCTCTGGTTGCGCACTGATTGGAGGACACGAAATGCCCAAGAGAGACTTCACTCCCGTGCGTTTGCTGCTGGTTTGCGCCTTGCTGGCAGGCGCCAACATGGTCCTCTACAGCCGTGCCGCTGAACGGACTCCCGCCATGCGCCAAACCCAAGCACAACACGCCCCGCTGGTGGCGGTGAGCCAGGCCGGCGAGCGCCTGGTCGCGGTGGGCGATTATGGCGTCGTGGCGCTCTCCGACGGGGGGCAGGACTGGCGGCAAGCCAGGGTGGTTCCTGTCGATACGCTGCTGACCGCGGTTAGTTTCGCCGACGCGCAAAATGGATGGGCGGTCGGTCATGGAGGAGTGCTGTTGCACACCAGCGATGCTGGCGAAAACTGGACTCTGCAGCAGCGCCTGGAAGACAAACCCGTACTGCTTTCCGTCTGGTTCGAGAACATCCGCCACGGCATAGTCACCGGCGCCTATGGCTACGCCAGCGAGACCCAGGATGGTGGTCAGAGCTGGCAACGCCTGAGCCTGGGTGCGAACGATGATGACTATCACCTCAATCACATCTTCTCCGCACCGGATGGCAGCCTGTTCATCGCCGCGGAGGGCGGCAACGCGTACCGCTCGCGCGACAACGGTGTGACATGGGAGACGTTGCATACCGGCGTCAGTGGCTCGTTATGGAGCGGCATCACATTGCGCGACGGCCGCGTGCTACTGGCTGGCATGAGCGGGCGGGTGCTGCTCAGCGAAGACCGCGGCGATTCCTGGCGCGAGTTGGACAGCGGCAGCCAGGAGGCGATCACCGCCGTGATCCAGTTGGCCGATGGCCGCGTGGTGGTGGTTGGTAATGGTGGGCTGGTAAGCGTCGCGGATGCTGACCTAAAGCATTTCAGTAGCGCGATTCGTGAAGACCGCGTGAACCTTTCTGCGCTGCTGGCTGTGGATGACGATCAACTGACATTGTTCAGTCCACAGGGTGTGTTGCATCAGCGGCTGTCATCGCGGCAATGAGTGGCTCAGGCCGACCCAGTGCCTGTACAGAACGCGGCCATTTGCCTTGCGGTGATCCTCCTTTTTCATACATCTTGAAAGCCTCCAAAATTTTACTCTGGATTTTTCTAAGCTAGTATTTACTTGAGTTCCAGCGATGTTCTGCTCTACGAGAGTCCAGTAACGTCCACCAAGAGCTGACGTTTTTGTGGGGAGAAAAGTAGGGTGAATCAATTTCATGGCCAAAATCACCATGATCACTCGACGCTCCCTTCTCGCCACCGTGCCAGTCTATTGCACCTTGACACTAATCGCTCCACGCCTGATAGCAGCGGGTATGAAGCTGCTGGACAGAGGACTCCGCATTCCGGCTCTGCCTGTAGTGAGTGGCGTTAACTACTGTGCAGTGTGTTCGAGGTACCAGTGCTGTGTCGCATCCAAAGAAGCCGCAAAAACTCCAAGGATTTCATTGATATCCTTCTCCGTTGAGATCAACGGAGGACAGAATGCCAATGCATCTCCCATGACTCGGTTGATCATTCCACGTTCCTGGGTCTGAGAGGACAGATACCGCCCGAGTCTACCAACAGGCTGAAAAGGCTCTTTTGTGTGCCGGTCGGCTACCAACTCAACGGCAGCAATCAACCCCACACCACGAACCTCGCCAACCATTGGATGATCAGCAAACTGCTGAAGCCCTTTGCGAAGGATAATCCCCATTTCAGCAGCATGCTGAACCAGGCCCTCCTCTTCGATAATTGTAAGATTCTCCAGGGCGACTGCAGTAGCTAGCGGGTGCCCGCTACCAGTGAAGCCATGCCCTAAGGTGCCAATCGAATGGCTCTGGTCGGCAATGTCTTGGTAAACAGCGTCGTTAATTAATATGGCTGCAATGGGCTGATAGGAGGACGACAGCTGTTTGGATAGCCATTCTTTCTGAAGGGCAGCAATCGGCCAATAGCGCCGGTAACGCGTGACAGGAATGAACCCAAAAACCGTCCTCAACTCACTTATCAAGCCGGGACTAAAGCCCACGGGGAAAATTCCGACCTTGGTATCAGCTGAAGATTCCACCCAGAGCCAGTCGTTTTGTAGGGGTAAAAACGACCAAAAATAAAAAAGGGGTCGCGAGATAAAATCTCGCAACCCCTTGAATTATATGGTCGGGACGGAGTGATTCGAACACTCGACCCCTAGCACCCCATGCTTGAAAATGGGCACAAGGCCCAGCATTTACTGGCTCTTCTTCCGGCGCTCGCTGCAAACGGTGCCTTACAGAGTTGAACAGGAAATTGCGAATCCCCGAAAAAGTCCCCACACCCTTTTGGGCTATCTCCGGCGTCCCGCCGCCCTACCTTTCTTCCCTCCTCCACGATTGACGACTGCTACGCTGAAATCTCCACGGAGGATTCGCGATGCCAAATTCTGATCTGCTCCCTTCCCTGCTGTTCAAGCTCAATGAAAACCAACTTGCCCTCGAAGCCGCCATCCTGGAGCTTTCGAACTGGGTCGAGCAGCGCGGGTCAGCCGACGTCGCCAACAACGTGCGCGGCGCCCTGGAAGCGATCGACAAGAACGAAGAGTTCATCAAGATGACGCTCGCGGTGATGATGGCGCCAGACTGACTGCACCCTGCAGCTATTCGATTTGCCCTTGCTAGATCGCTATACTTGAGAACTGTATGCCCGAACAGCAGGGGTAGAGCTTAAACCGTGGATCTGTCTGAATTGAAGACACCTGCCACTAGTTTAATTCACCTACACAATATCGATATCCGTTGCCGCAACTGGCGCACAACAAGGAATACACATGCGTTTAACCTACAACTATGCGAGGCTGGGACCTAGAGGGGAACAATTCGTGTGGTGCAGGTGAAAAGCATGTGACCCGTACCGAACAACTTACAAAGCACGAACAGCAATTGAACCCCTAAAAATTCAACCATCTACTTGTCGAAAAGTCAACGCCGTCAACCCTCACCACCCATAAGTTTATAAAATGCATTCGAGACGGCAGTTGATTGAACAACATCTGCAAATGCAGCTTCTATTTCATCCACTCCAGTACAAATATAGTTAGTAGGTGTCGTCTCAATAACAACAGGATACCCCTGCTCCCGATCAGAGATCACCGTCGCAATCTTCTCCGCTTTATCTGGATCAGAAGTAGACATAGCATAAATAACGTGAACTAAATTACCAAGCGTTGCTTCCCTATGCTTAGTCGACAAATCAAAAACCAACTTTACACTCTCACCTGTCCCTTGAAAAACCATTTCTGCAATATGCAAAAGCTTTTCGTCTATCTCACGTTTATTCCTTCCTACCTTCTTAGCAGATTCCAACCCAGCGGCAAGCGCACTCATAAAGTCAGTCATAATATCTAGTTACCCTTCCATAAATAGGCAAATGATCGAAATTTTTAAAAAACTCTCCACCTAGGTACTCATCATCCTGATAACTAAAGACAGTAGTCAACTCCTCATCAAGATGCCAAGGTGTGTGCCCCATAAAAGCTGAAGAGACAATTATCTGATCAAAAGTGAACCACTTTGTGACATGCGAACTCGCCTTATAATAATAAGTTCCATGACAAGGAGACAACTTTCCATTGCGACTATAGGGTTGAATCCCACCTAAACTACGCCAAAATGGGTTATAAAGAATAAATGGTTCTTCAACAACTACGCGCCTATCTCTAGTGGCGACCAACTTATCATATATAGGCTTATCAAAAGGCTCGTCATTATAATCGCCCATCAAAATCACTTTAGCGTCATAGCCTTCTTCTTTAAAAACGGTATCTATGTCCGCTCTCAAAGCGTAACCAAGTTCATCCCGCCCCAGTTCTGGACGAGATCGCCTACTGGGCCAGTGAGACACATAAAAATAAAATCGCTCCTCACTACCTACAACCTTAAACTCCAGCCTAACTGCGACCCTTAAATTGCCAGAATAGTGAGGATGGACAATATTCTTACTTTCAATAAGCTCTAATTTATCCGAGCGATAAAAAACAGCAATATCAAAAATTATCCTCCCTTCCTTGCCGGTTATACTTATGGACTCGAAGCCCGATCTCAAAAAAGATCTACCTAACGCCCGTACAAACGAATCAGAAACCTCTCCAAATGCTACCAAATCGAGTTCCAGTAGTTCTTCTAGGTGGCAAAACAAGAACCACGGACGAAGGACAGTTGCGATATCGGGCTCTTTCGCAGATGCAACTGGCGGTTTAAGACCGACATTCCACCAAGCGAACGTTATATTCATTAAAACTTCCCTAGCACGTCATCAGTCCGCCTTGCAGCGCCACAATGTACTACGACGCTCCCCTAGTGACAAAACAAACTTTCTCTTCCCATGCCCCCCTCAAAGCCTATAGGCTGACGCATGTGAAAATACAACTTGTTCATAATCAGATCACACAATGCTATCTGCGCGTTAACTCTCGAACAAAACCTTGGCACGCCGCCAGTGCGATCAATCCTCGGTCGCCGGTGTCGGTGATGGCGACAATTCGTTGAGCATACGCTGGGTCAAGTCGGGCGCGTGTTCTTCCATGAACCACGCCGCCGGCGCCGGTACCGGCTGACACTGCACAGCCACCGGCTGAATCCGTGGCGTCGAGGAGGACTGACAGCCGCAAATCAGCAGTGGCAAGGCGATCGCGCAAACGAGCCTGGTCTTTCTGTGCATTGGTCAAAGTCTCGTGGTGGGATTGGTCACTGGCCGAAAGGCGCTGCTCGAGTGCGAGGCGCTTGTCCTGATCGGTGCGGATCTGGGCGGCGGCAGCATTGCTGATGGCGATGAGGTCGTTCTGATGCAGGCCGGCCTGCTCGGCGAGTTGCTTGCCGTAGCGCCAGTCCTGCACCTTCCATACGCTGGCGACAGTGATCAGCAGCAGCGCCAGCGCCCCCACCATCGCCAACTTGAGCGCAGCCGGGTTCATGGCACATCCGTGAAGAAGACGTGATGCCCGAGCGCCAGCGTCTGTGTGGCGCCTTTCACCCAGACCGGCGGCCTCGGCATGGTGGTCGCGTAGTAATGGGTGGCACCGCCGGTGGGATCCAGCACCCTTCCATCGATTACCTGGTCAGCGGCAATCCGCACCTGCGCGAGCTCACGGAAGGGAATCTGCTTGGCGCCACTCAGGTATGCGAAGTTCGGATCGCTCCTGTTCCAGCAGCTGAACTGGTACGGCTTCTGGCACACGCCGGCATAGCCCTCCCCCCACCACGACTTGGCCTTGCCGTCGTTCACCCGGTTGCGGATGGTCCAGGCCACGGCGATCTGGCCGGCCAGGGATTCGCCGCGGGCCTCGCTCCACAATGTTCGGGCGAGGATGTCGCGGTCTCTCTCGGATACGGTCATCACTTTTCTCCAGGCAAAAAAAATCCCGCTCGATGGCGGGTGCGTTGTGCGGTGGCTGCGTGTTACATCACGTCGGCAGCTATCGACTCGGGGGCTGCAACGATCTCGGGAATCGCAGGCTCGGCAGGCCAGATCGGTGCGGCGTACCAGGTCGGCTGAACGGTAACCTTGCCCAGGGAAAACTTGTAACCCTTCCAGGCTTTCAGATTAAGCAACAACGCCGAGTGCTCGGCTTCATCTTCTTCTGTCGCATCGCCGGCGTCGATGCCGTAACCGATCGTTTCGACACGGTCTTGAATGCGGGTGATCTGCAGCACCGCTCTGGCATTCTTTGCGGCCAGCTCTGCATTGGCTTCGGCCAGTTGCGCAGCCTGTGCAGTGGCGTCCTTCATGGCTTTGGTGATCAGCTGGGACCAGTCGATACTCATGTTGGCAGCTCCACTTTTCCATCAGTTGTTACAATAATTGGTTTTGGAAATCGGACTGCTTCAGATGCGTCGAATCCATGAGGTAAGAGTAACGTAAGCTCAATCTGGCCATCTTTCCTTGTTACATCTCCGATTAGCCACGGATTCTCTACAGCACTGCGCGGCAGGGTGCCACCCTCGGGGAGCGGGGTGAAGTCTAGGACTTCTCCATTGAGGACAAGAATGTCCCCAGATACAATTACCGAAAGTTCATCATCTCGGCATTGTGGACTTAGGTTAATTTTCATTAGTACCATCTCCCGATAGCGAAGGCATAGCAACCAACTGCGCCAATTGTATATGTCGTAAAATAAGCAGAACCAACATATACGTTGTTATACATTGGTTGCCCAACGTAGTTCCGAGGGTCGGCACCGTTCCCAACTGATGCAGTGAGGGACAGGTAAGGTGGTGGTGTGATGAATGCGATAGGGTATGTCCAGCTAATTGAACCAACACCAATAGGTGGTACAAGTGAGGCAGTCGCTGTCCAACACATCTGCGTGCCGTCTGCGTAACGGATATACCAACCATTAGCGTTAGTACCTGATTGGAAGATTGAACCAGTCGGTAATCCTCCCGCTGTGGATACCGTGCCGAGCATGTTTGTGGAAGTTACAACCCTGCCCCAAGCTGTCCAGGTGCCGTTTACCTTGGTTCGAGTATAAACCCACCCGGTGTTGGCGCTGGTAAATGTTTGAGCGACAAATGATGCACTCAACGGTTGTACTAGTAACCATCCATAAGTTTCACCAGCAGGTACGTTGGTAGCAGCCGAGCAGTAGTAAAATCCAAAGGTGTCTACGCTGTTCAACGCCGGAGCGTTGAGTGGAACTGCTGTATCAAACCCATAGTTGATAAACTTATTGTAAAGCTCATCGAAGTTTGCTTGAATCTTTGTAAAGGCAGAGCGTGGTGTATCGCCACCCACGCCTGTAGGGGCTGTGCCCAAGGCGATAGTTTGTTTAGCCATGTTGACTCTTCTTAATTAAGTACCGGGAAGACGTGCAAATACAGCAGCGGGTGCCCCTTGGTCCGTCCAAGGTCCAGCACCGGTGTCAACTATGTACAACTGCAATCTGTTTTCTGAGTAGTTGAAACGAACACCGCAATCTTGCCAGTTGAGACTTTGTGGTTTGAGTACCCCCCTTGAGAAAGGGTTGATCATAAAATATTCATCGATTGCTAATGCCGCTTGTTGTTCGTTTCTGAAATAGTAAGCACTACCAATTGTCGCAAGAGAGACGCTGCCCTGATATGTCCAAGAGTGATTGGCTCTAGTTACAATGACGGGCGTTGCACCTGAGTCATAACAAATAGCACCCGATGGTCCAAAGACTCGAAGCCCATATGTTGCTTTTGCTAAGGATGCGAATACCGCAACGAACCACTTACCAGCGGGGCGGTGTGTGTTGTTACCCGCTGTGATTGTGAACCCTGTCCAGTTACCAGAGCTTCCATTGATATCCATCCGGTAATACACTTCATCCGGTCTTGCTGGATCATTCCGGATGAAGATACAAGGTGGTTCGGTCGTTGTAACTGGCGATGGGAAGTTAGTGGTAACAATGTAGCTACCAGATGCCGCATACGTTCCGTTATACAATGCACACAGTCGTGGCGTATCAGAATCAATTTGCACGTAGTTAGAATTGTTTATTACTTTGAGTCCGTAGCTCACTAGCCGTACCTCATTACCAGTAGTCTAAACTGGATAGCTGAACCAACAGTGCCCGGTTCTGAGGGGTTTTTTGATCTAATGGTTACAACCCCTTCAGCAACCGATTCATAAGGCATGGCTTGCGAACTAAATGTACCGGTCGGCGCTGTAGTTGGCAGGATTACAGCAGCACAGTTTGATGGGCTAAAGCCAGTGATTGGCACGGTGATAGTATTAGCACCTGTCAACTGATACACCTGATTGTGAATCACCTGATACGTAAACTTGTCTGTATCAAGCTCTGGAGTGCCGTTGGCACTCCATGTCTTTAGCCCATAACTCACGCGGTTAAATCTCCAAGTTGCACTCGCAGTACGTTACTTCCGTCATAAACCTTGAGTGCTCTGTTAGTCATCGTCATTTTTCCTTGTCCAGCAATAGTCCCATTGATTTCAAAGATGCCCGCTTTTGTGAGCTTCCATCCCGATGTACCAGCGACGTAATCGTCAGACTGCAAGCTGTCACCGATCTTCAACATCGTGATACTGCCGTTTGCAATGAATGCATCCCGGATGAACACCTGCCCCCCGGTGACGGCAAACGGCGAAGACAGCGTGCCATTGATGCCGTTGACCACGGCGAATGTATCCGCACTGACCAGGAAAGTGCTTTGCAGTCCGGCCCCCGTATTCTCGATACCGAGCCCAATACCCGCAGCCACATATTGGCCTTGAGCGTTGACTTGCATCTTCACCGACCACATGGTGCCCAGCTTGCCATCCGTGGAGGCCTGAGCCTGAGACACCGTCTGAACGGCAGCCGACGCGCTATTAGCCACGGCCTGCACCGTAGTGATCTGGCTTGCCAGAGCGCTATCGGCTGTTGCTCGCGTGGTGGTTTCGGTCTGGATCGCAGCGCTGTTAGCACCGACAGAAGCGGTGACGACATCAATCCGCTGACCCAGCGCAACACCGTCCTCAATCCGCGCCGATTGTTCGGACCAAACGCCGACAAAACTGGCGGTCGAACCGGCAAAGTCGCTGCTGTCACCCGCCAGCGGCGGATTGACCTGAGCAAAAATGCCGTCCAGCTTGGTCGCCTGGGCGGTAATCTGGCCTTCAGTGTCGGTTACGCGAGTATCCAGCGAGCTGATCGCGGTGGCTTGGCCATAGGCTTGGCGAACCGAGGCGCCCGGGGTGAACTCGCTCGGCGTGGTGGCCGTGCCCACCTGGGCTTCCAGCATGACCGCATCCAGCCAGGTATCGCCGATTGCCGCCGTGTTCTGCGTGAACAACACCACCTGCGCCCGCTCGACCAGGGCCGCCGGCACGGTGATCACGGCGCTGTAACTGGCCAGATTCGTCCCGACAGCGATGGTCCCCACGCTGGTTTCAACCACGCCACCGGCGGCGTTCAGGTAACGAATGCGCACATCGACGTTATGCGTAACGCTGCCTTTGGCCTTGAGCGAGAAAATGTATTTCTTGCTGGGCTTGAGCTTGAGGTTGTAGTCCGTTGCCGAGCTGGCCAAGTACACGTAGCCCACCGTGATGGCGGTGGCCGAGACTTTCAGCAGATACCCGGTGTAGGCCGTGGCGTCCGCCTCGGTCGTGACGACAGTAGTGGATACCTTTTGCAGGGTCGGCGGTGCGGCCGAAAACGCCGTGTACTCACCCGGCAGCAGGTTGACCCCGTTGCCGCCAATCGCGCCCACCGTACTCTGCAGCTGAGTGACTGCCGAGCCTTGGCTGGTCAGCGTGTCACCTTGTTGCGAGACGGTGGACGCCAGCGACTGCAGCGCGCTGTTGTCCGCCTTGCCCGCCACGGTGTTGCTCAGCGACGTCAGCTGACTGCCTTGGCTGGTCAGGCCGGTTTCGGTCTGGCTTACCCGGGCATCCAGCGCCGACGTCGCCACCGCCTGCCCAGAAACGGACGCGGCGGAATTGCCGGCGACAAAGGGTGAAGGCGTGATGCTGGTATTCGCCCCGGCCATTTTCTCGATCATCACGCTGTCAATCGTGATTTCCGTACCGGCTGCCAGGGCAGACATGTTCGGGTAGATCGTGATCGCGGCCCGCGCAAACGCGGTGGCGGTGCAGACGAACACCAGCCGTTGACGCGTGGTGCTATAGGTGGCGTTCACCGAATAACGATGACTGCCGTTGTACATCGAAACGCGCATCGCACCCACGGCCGAGGATTGCACGTACATCGATACCAGATACGTCCCGGGTTCCATATCGATGTTCCAGCCGGCCAGGTTGTTGGTCGGCGAAAGCATCAGGAACTGACTGGTGGACGTGCTGGCCGTTGTCATCTTGATGCCGTAGCCCGATGACGCCTCGGCCACGGCCACGCCGATACGCGCCAGACTTGAGCCGCTGACGGTGACCGGCAAAGTCGGCGACGTGAGCCAGCTGTATTTGTCCACCAGCAGGTTGGTGCCGGCGGCCCCAAGTCCACCAATGCTGGCTTGGATACCAGTCAGCGACTGCCCTTGTGCCGTGATGGCATCACCCTGCTGTGTCACGGTGTTGCTCAGGGCTGTAACGGTCGCCGCCTCGGCCTTGGTCGCCACTTGAGTCAGCGCATTGGCCGCCGCTGCCGCCGCATCGGTGGCCACCTTGTCAGTGACCGCCGCCCACGCCGAGCCAGTCCAGCGCTTCGGGGTGTTCGCTCCTCCGGTGATGTCGATCCACAGATTCTGCGCCAGCTGATCGGCCGCCGCCGGCGCCGCCGTCTGCACCAGCACCTTGCCCTTGCCACCGGCAAGGGTGTTGGCCGCGTTCGCCGCGTTTTGCGCGGCGGTCACGTTGGTGTTGGTGGTGGTCAGGCTGTTGTTTAGCCCGGTGATCGCCGTGCCTTGGCTGGTATTAACCCCCTCGATGCTGGTGATTTTGCTTTCAGTGACATTAACCCGTGCGGCCAGGCCGTTCGAATCCGATACCACTTGGCCAACGTCCATCCAATAGGTCGCATTCGGGGGCGACTTCGCTCCGCTGACATCCGCTGGCACCGCGATTTTGGCTTGGTACAGGCGGTCATCCAGACGAATCGAGTCGCCAACATCGTAGGCTTTTTCTTTCTGATACTCCCCCGACTTGGCAATGGTGTTGACCTGATCGATTTGCTGTTGCAGCGCGGCCTGCCCTTCGCCTACCCGTTCATCCAGCTCATTCAAGCGATTGCTCACCGACCCTGGCAGGGTTGCCGGGCCATCAATCAAATCGATCCTGCCGAGCAAGCTACCGCCCAACTCAGACTCAGAGATCTGACCCGCGATCTGATCAAGAATCGGTCCCGCGTCGGAACTGGCCTGCCCCATGACGCCAAGGCCTGTCGGATAAAAAGGCCCCACGTTGCCGGTACGGTCGATCAGGCGTACCCAAAAAAACAGGCGCGCCCCCGCCTGCAGGTGCTGCAGTGAATAATCGTTTTGCGGGTAAGCCAGATCCGCCAGCTTGGTCGCAGCCTCCAGACTGGTTGTCGGCCCGTACCAGATTTCCGTCCGCTGGCTGTCCTCGGCGCCGGCCGGGAATCCCCACTTGAGGTAGATGCCAAACAGCAGTGGTGTGGCTGTCAGCGATGACACCGCTGGCGGCAAGCCTTCCTTGCCCTTGAGATTGGTCAGGATCGAGGCGCGCCAGACCGACGATATGTCGAAGGCGCTCACGGCTCGAACGCGGGCCACATAGGCGCCCGCGTAGATGCCCACAACATCTACACCGGTTGCGCCAGTGCGCGGCATCTTGATCCAGTTGCCGCTGTCCTTGCGCCACTCCACGTCATAGCCAACCGCACCGTTCACCGCTGGCCAGGTGATCGTCATGGTGGCGACGGCGATGCCTTGGGATACGACTGAACTTGCCGACAGGGTGACGTTCGCCGGCGCCGGCACCACGGTAATCGGAATGACGCTGATCGGCCGTTCTTCCAGTCGAGCACCGGTGTCGATGAAGGCGAACTTGCTCGAGTCGTACTGAACGGCCGAGATTTCAAATACGCCCGGTTCCGGCCGCGACACGGCGGTCACCCGGTACAGCGGCACAGCCAGGTCATCCGCATCGAGCGCCCAGACCAGCTCGCGCTCCGGCACCGCCGAATACGCGACAGTGACGGTCACCGCGCGCCCTGCTACGGACTGCACAGTGCGCCCTTCGCACTTGCCATTGGGCAGGTTCAGGATCAGTCGGTCGCCGGCCTTGGCTTGAGTGTCGCGGTCCAGGGTGATGGTGCGACCAGCAACTGCGGAGATTCGCCCACCGATTGCGCGGCCCGCCAGTAGCTCGTCGGCCACGGGGATCACGTAACCAGGCAGAGGGATGCGACCGTCGAGCCCCACCTTGAAGCTGACCGCCCGGTCTTTGGAGTTGGTCAGCAGCGCCCACTTGCCGCGGCGTTGCGCCTCCGACTCGCGGGTGCATCCAATGGCGCCGATCTCCAGTGGGTTGTCACCGTAACGCCGTTGCAGCTTCGGATCGGTCACCGAAGTGACGTCGGTGTCGTAGTTGTTCGCCGGGTTGTCGTAGCTGATCAGAGCTCGACTGTAGCGCGTGCGCTCCGACGCGCTCGAGTAAGTGAACTTGCCATCGATGACGTTCGCCCTGGTGTAGGCAAAGTCGAAGTCGGTTGCGCGCGGCATGTCGGACAAGCTGAACAGCTGTCCTTGCGCCCAGTAGGTCATGCCGCGGTAAATCGCCGAGATATCGCGCAGCAGCGACCAGGCATCGGCCTTGCCCTGCAGGTTGAGGTTGCAAATGAAGCGCGGCTCTTGCCCGCCCTTTCCGTCCGGCACCAACTGATCGCAATACTGGGCGATCCGGTACAGCTCCCACTTGTCGACCTGCCACGACTTGATTCGGCGGCCGAGGCCGAAGCGGTCATTTACCGTGATTCCGTAAGTCACCCACGCAGGATTATCAGTCCAGGCGAGCTTGAAGGTACCGTCCCAGATGTCGGTGTAGGAGCGGCTGTCCGGGTCATAATTGCTTGGGACCTGCCATTTACGGGCTCGGCAATCTACGGTGACCGCCGGGATGTTGCGGAACTGCTCGGCCGAGAATTCGATGTAGAGCAACGCGGTATTCGGGTAGCTGAGCTTCGCGTCGATGACCTCGGTGAAGCCCGCGATTTGCATGGTGTCGGCGATCTTGTTGTTGTTCTGGTTGGGGGTGATGCGAGTAATGCGCATCAGCCAGCCACTGGTAGCTGCCGGTAAATCGATACGCCGCGTGCGCTCGTAAGTGCTGGTGGTCTTGCCATCCACGGCCTCACTGAGGACCTGCTGATAGGCGCCGCCGTCGGTGGCCAGTTCGACCTTGTATTCGATTCGGTAGCCGTTCACGTTGCCGCTGGCATCGATCGATTGCAGCGCAGGCCAGGCAAAGCGAACGCGCACGGCCGACAGCTCAGTGTTGTTGATGGCGCGAACCCAAGGCGTACCGCTGCGCAGCTCTATGCCGAGGGAGGTTTCGTTCTCGATCGACGGAATGCCTTGGATGTAGCCCTGCTCGACGGAGCCGCCGCGGTACTCCCACTTCACGTTCGGGAAGTTCATGTTGCCCTGAGGATCTTGCAGCGGCGTGTTGTCGAGGTAGATGTCCTGGGCCGTTGGATTGCCGGCAAACTCACCCTCGCCCATGGCGATCAGTATTTTGGCCATGGCCACCGAGCGCAGACTATCTGGCGCCTCGGTCGGAGTCTTCGGCTTGTCCGATCCGCCCTTGGCGCCGACGATTTCAACCTGCTGTGCTGCGCCCATGCGTTCCTCCAGGCAATAAAAAAACCGCCTCATGGGCGGTCGTGGTGTTTGGTGGTCTGACTACATTTGGTCTTCGGCGTAGATCGCGGCGCTGATGATCGCGCCACCCCAGCGGCGCTTGCCGATGCAAAGCGGAACTGGGTTGCCGGATGCGGTGGTGTTCTTCGCGCTGCCGAAGGCATAGCCGGGTGTGTTTTCGGGTGCGGCGCTGGTCTTCAGGCCCTTCGCCGCCGGACTTAACATCTGGATTACTCCTCCAATGGCCATGGATGCGCCCATTGTTATCAGTGCAGAGCCGAATGGCGCACCCGCGCCGAAGGTGCCGCCAGTGATAACTAGGCCGACGACGATGAGCACGGCCCCGATAATTGTTTGCAGTCCGCCAGCCTTCTTGCTGCCGGAAATGATCGGCGCGATTCGTATGTCGCCATCTCCGGCAAAACCTAACTCATTTTCCCCGATGTTCGTTTTGCCACGGAACACTGCGAACTCAATCCCGCGAGACTTTGCGTTGGACAGGAACCGTTCAAAGCCCGGAATCTGAACACACAGGGCTTTGATTGCTTCAGCCGGCGACCGGACAGAGAGACGAAAGGACCGACCAAACTGTCTGAGCCGCCCATAAAGCTTGATCGTGGTCATGGGCTGGTAGTTGATCGACAGCATGGACATACGTTTCTCCAGAAAATAAAAAACCCGCCGAAGCGGGTCACAAATACGAACTCTGTTTACAGACAGCTTTGCAAGGCGGTCAGTCGCTTTTCAGATATCCAGTTGTTCAGCACAGCGTAATACTTACCTACTGAGCCCGATGCACCCGGCTGGATGTCGACGAAATACTCGGAGCCTGCCGTGAAGACCGTGTAGCCGCTATCCCGGCCCGGCTGAAGAGTGGCTTCAGGTGTTACCCCAAACAGTGACTGGTTTTGCCATTCGTACTGCACGCACTGGGCAACAGCCTTGTCAGATTTTTTCGAGTACAAAACTTTGCGCGGACCTTCCTGCCTGGCCTCGTTCATCGTTGGTGCCATGCACCCTGCCAGCAGCATCACCGCCATCGCCCCAATCAAAATCCGCATGACTCTTCCTCGTCCTGAAAGGGGGTGACTGTAGCACTGGGGCGCCAGAAACGAAAAAGCCCGGCGTGTGGCCGGGCTTCGAATTATGGAGTGCGATCAATCTCTTTGTGTGTACCTATACGCCTTAGCTCCGCAACTGTCCCAACAAGCTCAAAACTCAGTTTGTGGCTGTGGTTCGCGGTTATGTGAATCGTATAGACTCCTGGCCGCTTATAACCAGAAAGTTTCTCAAGACGCAATTTCTTGGGCTGAGGATCTTGGAGTAGTAGTCGATATGCTTCCTTGAAAGCAGCCTTAACGTCTTCAGCAAGAGCACTGTAAGAATTCTGAAACGACTTGCGGCCTATGTCGATGGCCGTAATCTTCAGCCTCACAGATCGTCAAGGAATTTGTCGATGTCAGCTGGCTCACTCAAAATCACTGGAGTGTGGTCAGACTCTTTGTCTGCATTGCTTTCCAAAATGCTCCAGCGTAGCTCCTCGGCCATGGTGTTAAGCGAGGTCAGCGCGTCTAGTAGTCCAGCGTACGCATCAACAACGCCGTCTTCATCGTTTAAGCGTGGATCGTTGATTGCGCACTGCATTTTTGCCTTAGATTCAGCGTAGGATTTAACCAAGCTGTCTTGGAGACTCTCCAGGACAGGCACTACGTTTTCTTCCGGTATCAGCTTGGAAGCTTCTCCAGATGCTATCGAGTCTTTGACCGCAACAAACGATCTTTCAGCTGCATTGAGCAGTTGGCAATGATGGGAGATGGCTTCAATCGTGCCGTCGATATCTCTCAGCAGGTCGAGAGACCGCACAGCGCCAACACCCATGAGCTCTGCGGCAGAAAGCGCATCAGCTAAGTGGTGGTGGTTTGCCGAATTCATCATAAATTCCCTCAGTGATAACCCGGTGAATGGACTACCGGGTCGCGATTATCTCTACGTTGATGTCCTTGTCAACTGAAATCCGCGATACAAAACCATTACGAACGATTTCGTAGCGCTCACAACGTGACTATAGATGAGACGGTCAAACGTACAACCAGTTCACGGAATGAATCAGCTATCGAAATGATAGATGCAATTGATTGCACAAAAATTACCGAAAACTCGTAGAGACATCCGTTTATGTAGTTGATTGTGCGTCTTTATGCCTGAGTATCAGGCGAATACGGTCCAACCAAGGGCCGCCGAACACAATAATTTCCGACGGTCGGCCGTATAGGTGGTGCAGCAGAAATGGTCCCGGACCAAATGTCGCGCCATCCTCGCCCATCAGCACCGAGTCATCGCCGAGAAATACACCAGCGTGATTGGGGTACACCGTCCGCCCCACCTCCATCACTATCATGTCGCCGCGCTGTGGATGGTCGACACGGACAAAGCCGGCCGCCTCGTAATTCGCTTCGTACAGGCTGACCGCGTCCGCACTTTCCCACCAGCCGTCCTCGCGCTTGAAGGTCTCGAACTCCAGCCCCCACTCGCGCTTATACCAGTCGGCGCAGACCTGCCAGCAGTCCCAGGTACCGTGCACGAAGGGGCGATTGAGCAGCGGCGTGTTGCCGGCCGGAGTGATGCTGCGCAGATCGCCTTCCGGCCAGCTCAGGATGTGCCAAGGCAACTCGGTGGCCTCGCACATGGCCAAGTCATGCGCGGACGGACGGCTGGTGGCGTCAGGGTGCGAGTGAACAATGCCGATCACCTCGCCCAAATCTTCCGCTGCGGCGTAATCCTCTGGATCAATCCGGAACTCTTCTCCGGGATCGGCCGCGATGTTCCGGCACGGGTGGTATAGCTGTTTGCGCCCTACGGCCAGTAGCAAGCCACAGCACTCTTTCGGGTACTCGGCGGCGGCGTGTGCCTGGATCGCACTCAGGATGTGCTTGCGCATGGTCAGCTCCGGGCGATCAGGGAAACAGCGGGGAAGCCGCCGTGTGGAAGTTGGTTGTTGTCTCCGAAGCGCACTTTGCAGGACTTGAGCCCGCCCTTGCATTCGTCTTTGCTCGGGTCGTCGGTCGGGTTGTCGTCATCGTCGAACATCGCGCCACCGGTGTAGCCGCAGTTCGGTCCGCGATATCCGCCCGTCATGGCCCAGTGACAGAAAGTCGTCATCTGCCGCCCGGGCAATCCGTGGTTGTCGATCTCGCCCGGGGATGACAGCTCCCACTGCACGGCCTCGCCGTCCTCGCCGGTTTTCTGGTCGATGTACCAGATTTCCAGCGCCTCTTGCGTTGGGTCGGCAGTCGGGTTGCCATCTTGGAAGTTCACCGCATCCAGGTACTGCGCCATGGTCTCGCGCACGGTCAGCTGAAACTTCAGCAGGTCGTCGAACGCCAGGCACAGCGCCGTGATTCGCCCGTTGACGTTGCCAGCGCTGAATACGGGTCGAGTTGCGCTGCCGTTGCTGTCCGCGCCGATGCCTTCAATCTGCACCGGCCAGGCCGCGTACTCGTTGCCCTGCCACCAGATCGACTTTGCTGGGAGCTCGTCGACTGAGCCCTCGTAGGCCAGTAGCTCGGCTGGCGTGTGCGGGATGGCGTGACCGTGGAAGCGCAACACGTCAGCACCGTATTCCGTGCCGTCAATTTCAAACAGCCGCACTTCCCCGCCGGGCTCCAGCTTCTGGATGTCCGTTATCAATGCCATGAGGCAGTTCCTTATGGGTGAAAGGTTTGTTCTAGGGTTCCGGTCAGGGCGTAAACGTCGCCGCCCCTGTGCGCAGGCTTGTAACCCGTGCATCTGTAGAGGCCGAGCTCACCGAGTGGCGGCGCCCACAGGAAGGCTTTCGCCCCCGCGTGGCGATCGAGGAAGGCGATGATCTGTTTGACCGTGTCGGCGTTGCCGGTGTAGCTGAAAGGCCAGGACTGCGATTTGTTGTTGATGCCATCCGACACCGACTGCCTGTAGCCGTCGGCGAATTGTTTGGAACGTACCCGCTGACTGATGTCGCCCTCGGCCCCTTTTTCGATCTGCCAGGTGAATCGCTCAAGCGCCATAAACCGTCACCCTTTGATTGCTCTGGTAATGCTGCCGCCCTGTCCCAGATCCTTGCGCAGCAGCTGCCGATACTTCTGCTCGACGAAGTCGCCAAGCTCTTTGCCGAACTGCTGATACGACGGATCGCTGGATGTTGCGCTGGTGCTGCCATCGCTGGCGACATTCACTTGCACGCTGATTTGTGTAGCGCCGCCACCGCTCATGGCTTGAATGCCAGTCCCTCCGCCAGTGGTCAGTGGCGTTACACTTCCGCCGTTCGCCCCGGTCATGAGGAATGACCGGCCGCCCTCGTTGTAAAGCTCAGGCCCCAACTCGTTGACCTCATACAGCGAGTTCGCCGCGACCGGTCCGCCCGTGGCTCTTTGCCCAGAAACCCAACTCGAGAAATCGCTCCCCGTATAGCCGGCCTGGGTCGAGCCAGCCGAAACCGGGGCATCGCCACTGCCGAAGTAAGCACTGGCGGCAGTGCTGGCAATGTTCGACAGCAGCCCGGAGGCCGCCTGCCGAGTTGCGATGCGCGCCATGTCGGCCAAGATCGATTTGGTGAAGTCGGAAAACGCGAACTTTCCTGATATGGCGAAGTTCGCGACTGCGTCCTCCATTCCGCTGAAAGCATTGGAGAACAGGCTTTTCGTCTGCCCGGCCACGTCACGCGCTGATTCCAGGTAGTTCTGCCACGCCGACGATGCGCCGGCGCTCCAGTCACCCTGGGCGGCGGTCATTTCGTCGTAGTTGGATCGCACGGTGTCATGCAGATCCTGCTGCGTGGCTTTCAGCGCGGCCAGCTTCTGGGTGTACTCGTCGAGGCTCATGCCGCGCGAGCCATCGCCGTACTGGTTGGCCAGCTCCAGGCGCTGCTGGTTAAAGCGGTCGTCGATGCCGTTCTGCTGATCCGTCAGACCACGTTGACGGTCACCCTGGCCAAGACCAGAGGCCGCGCGCAGACCCTGCTGCCGAAGCGTATCGACCTGTTGCTGCAGGGCGCTAGTGTAGGTGTTGACCGCCAGAGTCTGCTTGTCGGTGCGCTCCTTTTCCTTCAGTGCGAGCACAGCCAGCTCTGAATCAGCATCCTTCTGAGCCTTGACCATCGCCTGACGTGCATCGGCGATCTTCTGGTCCAGTTGGATGCCCTGGGCGACCGTGGTGGTCTTCTTAGCCTTGGCTGCTTCGAGGGCGGATATCTCGGCCTCGAAGGCTGCAGCCACATCCGCGTTTTCCTGCTTGATCAGCGCGGCGCTTCGCGCGGCATAGTCCTCCTGGGATACCAGACCGGCCTTCTGCGCCGCGTCCAGTTCCTTCTGGGCGTTTTTATAGTCGGTGACGATGTCGGCCAGGTTGTTCTTGGCGTTGTTGAAGACGGTTAGATCGACCTGGGAACCGGCTGCTTTCGGATCCTTGAACTGGTCGTTTATGTTCGCCAGGTTCTTGTCGATCGCCGCTTGATTCAGGCGCGGATCGTTCGGCGCGACCTTGCGAATGTCTTCGAGCTGCTGCTTGTACTCCTTGATCGCCTCAGTGCGCTTTTGCTCATTCGTCCATGAAGACTTGGTCAGTGCATCAACCTTCGCCATCGACGAGACGGCGTCACCCTGGGCTTTCGCCTGCTCACCTTGCCATTTGGCGATATCGGCCTCGGCATCCCTCTGGTCCTCCAGCATGTTGAGCTGATTGGTATAGAGGTCGATCATTTCCCGCTTGTTCTGGAACAAACCGATGTTACCGGCTTGGGCCGACGCCAAATTGCGGCGTGCCTGCTCGATGTCTGCACCAATATCTGGCCGGCCGATATTCTTCAGATTGTCTGCAGCGCGCGCGACAGCGTTGTAACCCTTTTCCCAGAAGCTCAGATTTTCGAGAATTCGTGGCGTGCGCTCGTTGATGGCATCGGCATATTGCTCTGTCGCCAGCTTCACCGCGCCCGCATGATTACCCTGCTCCTCCAGTGCTGCGATCTGCGAGTAAACCGAAGCCGTCAGGTAGTGGTACTGCTCATTCAGCGCAGCGGACGCCTTAACCGGGTCGTCTGCCAGTTTGGAGAACTCGGCAACTGTTTCGCTGACGGCCTTGCCGGTCGCTTCCTGCATGGACACTGCGGCCTGGGTGATTCCGGTAAAGCTCTCGCCGGCAATCTTCCCATTGCCGGCCAGAAGAGCCAGGACCTCAGCAGCCTGCCCGGTCGTGCCGACGGTGGCGCTCACTTGCCGCGCCATCTCCCCCAGTTGCCCAGCACTTACACCGGCGTAGTTGCCGGTCAGGATCAGTGACTTGTTGTAGCTGTTCTGCTCTTCGCTGCCCTTGTAATAGGCGTATGCGAGCCCGCCCACTGCCGCGGTGGCCAGCGCGAGTGGTCCAAGGATGGCGAGTAATCCTGCAGCCCCCTCGCCTGCACCGGCGCCCAACTGAGCGACCGCACGAACACCGCTACCCCAGTCACCCGAGGACAGCGCATTTCCCAACTGCACGACGTTCTCTTGCGCCTGACGGGTACCGAGGCGAAGTTTGTCGAAACCGGTAGTAGTCTTTTCAAGTTTGGCGTAGTCCTTGTCGATCTTGCTCAGCGCGGAGTTGTACTGATCTTGGCTGATGCGACCTGCATCCAGATGCTTTCCCAGTTGCTCGACCTGATTGTCCAGCTTGGACATGGCCGCGCGGGCCGGATCGATTGCGCCCAGTAGGCTGTTGAGGGCCTTCTGTTCATCCAGTGTCGACTTCGCCAGCGCCGCCTGCTGTTTGTCCAACTGCGCGGTGATTTTGGTGAACTCGGCCTCGCCATAGGCGCCGGTCTTGGTCAGCTTCGCCAGGCTTTCGCGCTGTTTGGCCAGTTCCTGCGTGGTGGTCGCGCCTTTCGACAGAGACTTTTCCAGCGCCTGCATTTCGTTCATCAGGCTGACGGCGGACTGCTCAGCGCGATCGCCAGCTTTGGTCAGCTTGTCGAGATCGGTCGCAGCGTTGGCGGCATCAGCCGAATCGACCTTGATGCCGAGTTCTGCAATGTTCATCGACTCACCTTGAATAATTGCCCGCTCTCACGGGCTGTTGTCGCGTGCTTCAGCCATCACCGCAATGGCTTCCGACTCCATAACGCGGATGTCCTGGAACACACCGGGGCGATCCTTTGCCGGGATGCCGACGAGCTTCATCACATTGGGCAGAACGCCGTAATCGAGGCCAGTTGCGCCGCACGCACCGGTACGCCACTGGGTCCCCATCGAATCCATGACGAGGAAAGACGGCCAGTTGTCCGGCCAGACTTCAATGGAGTCATCGATATCCGATGGAGAAAGCCCAAACACCGAAAGGACATTGGAATCAGTGGTCTGCTCGTAGAGTGCGCGTGCGACGTCGGTCAGTTTCCCAAGCGGGCCTTACCGAACGCTTCGCTATAGGCCTTTACGACAGCGTCCGACACGCCAACACAACTCTTCACCAGAGCTGTGATCGACTCGTCACTAAGTTTGTCACCGAAGCCCCAAGACACGACCAGATCCTTGATCTGTTCGACGCCTTGCTCGACTTCGGCTGCAGTGATTTCTACAAGTGTTGGCTCCGTCCCTTTGAAGCGCTCGCCGAGGTCACTTGCCTTCTGCTTCCAACTGTCGAAGAGCTCAGCCAAAGCAGTGCGGTCGCGATACTTGAACGTGAACGGAACCATTGCCGGGTTGCCACCTACCTGCGGAATGGGCACATCGACGGTAAACGTCGGCTTCGGTGCGATGGAAAACTTTGCCATGAGAATTCCTTACGACAGGTAGCGGGTGGGTTCAGCCTGCAACGCCAGGTTGACAGTGCGGGTCAGCAGGTTGTTGCGCGATACCGCCGGTTGCTTCGAGAACGAGGTGTACGCGCCGTAGAGAACGGTATCGGTGCCAGGAAGATTCATCCGTGCAGCCTGGATCTTCTTGCCCGCATCTGCTGCGAGCAGCACGGCATTGAAAGCCTGGGCCGGATCATCGGCAATGGTCAGCGCCATACTCGCAGCGGATTTATCAGTCGGGATTTGCTTGCCTTGGTCGTCTTCGAGGAAAACCACATCCAAGTAGTTTTGCTCTCCGCCGGAGAACGCGACGTCAGTCACTTGCGGGATCTGCACCCAGGTGAGGACCTTCTTCAGAGTGCCAACACCACCGCCAGCCGGATAGACCTGGACGTCGGACGTATCAATGCCTTCGAGAGTGGTCGCCGTTGCAGTCGCCGTTTTGACTCGCACCACTCGGTTGTTCAGGCGACTCCAGCCGGCAGTAACCAAGACGATGTCACCAGCAGCCAAAGTGCTGCCTGTCACCGTGGCGACCGCCTCATTGGCATTGGACATCGCAGTGAATGGCAGCTCGGCGGCGTAGGTGGCACCGTGCTGAATGGTCGCGCCGTTGGGGAGTTTGTAGCCCATTGGTTTTTCCTCTTTGCAGAAATGACAAAACCCACTCAATGGCGGGTTCCGGGGTTGCCCAACGGGCGGATTTAGTTAGTGTCGGCTCGGTAAAGGAACGACACAGGAACAGTGAAGGTGGTGTCGTCAGGAATGCCGGGGCCGGGGTCTACCGGGCTCATGGTCACCACCGTAAGCGCGCCTTTCGTGTTTCGCTCGTACAGCGGGAACAGCGTGGCGATCTGGTCGGCCAGTGCGCCGGCCGCACCTCGGTACTTGCCAGAAGGCGTCACGATGCTGACTTGGAATACGCCGGTGTACAGCTTATGGTCGCCGCCGAGCGTGTTGCTTGCGGTGTCGGCGGGCAGCGTGAACGCCTTCAGGTAGATGGCACCATCAATGGGCGTGTAGGTCTCGTTCTCGACTACCACCTTCAGCGGTGTCGGTAACGCCTTTGCCCAGGCGATCAGCTTGGCCTCGTAGATCGAGGCGATGATGTTGTGGCTCATACCTGGTTGTTCCTGATGGCCTCCTGCACGATCTGCTGGAAGCGGGCCACGGTTATGCGGACCATGCCGTTGGGTGCTTGGGTCGAATGCCCGAACTCGAGAGGGATCGCGTACGGCAGGTTGTTTATGAGGTAGGCAGTCTGGCCGGCGTTGAAGTCGCTGACTGCCGAGATCAGCGCGGCGATGGTTTCGCTTCCACTCGGGTCCACCTCGTCGAAGGTGACGTTTTCGACGACATCGATTGTGAGGTGCCAGTTCGCCCGGAACCGCCCGCCAACGTAGCCTTCGGGAGCAACGATATCCATGCCGTCGTTCAGCTTACGGCCTGGCTTGAGGCGGCCCGCTTTCGTCAGGTTAGCTGGATCACTGCGCAGGTCACTGTTGTGATCGTCTACGGCCTTGTTGTACTGACGGGCCACAGTGTTCTGCGCCCATATCTCGGGATTGCCCACAGGTGACATGCGGATCACGCTGCTGCCGACCTCGATGATGATCTCGCGCAGACTGGCGTCGATAGCTTCCGTGGCCTGAGCCGCGAATTCAGCCAGACTCAAGGCAAAGCTGCCCGACTGCCCGGAACCCGCGCGGCTCATGACCTCACCTGCAGCTCATACAGAGTCGGCGTACCGGCTGGGTTGATCTCTTTCAATGGAGGGACGATTGACCAAGTGCGACCTTGGATAATGACCTTGTTCAGCAGATCAGGCACCCACGCCAACCCCTGCGCGGCGATCTTAAGCTTCTTGTCGCCCTGCTTGATCAGACTGTTGTTCTGGAATTCTTGGCCGGTGAAGTCGAGCAGGATGCCTTGGGCGGTCTGCTCAGTGATCGTGTCGGGCGGCGCGGTCCCGGTGTCCGGGTCGTACTCGCCGACGGTGAATGCCCGAATAGTCACAGGCTGGCCGAACTCGGTGATCATCTCCAGAGCCATCACGGCCATTTCGTCGTAGAAGGCCATGGTGGCTCCAGATGTGTAATTAACTAAAAAATCCGATGTGGTACTCAGGCAGAGGTTTTCGCTTCCTGCGCTCCTCGATCATATTGTCAGCGATGCCGGCCGCCTGTTTCAGCACTTCGGCCCAAGACCCGTCAACCTGACTCCCTGCTGCAGCTCCCTCTGCTTTCGCGAGAGGGAGCGCTGCCGAAAAGTAGTGATCCCACGCTTGCTGCTCTTCATCGGTGTATTTGTCAGCCATGTTTGAGCTCCTTTTTATTGAGCCCCAAAACTAGCACTATGCGCGGACAGCAAACAGCCCACGCTTCTGTAGATAGTCAGCAAACTGCGTGGCGCTCGGGCGATCCGGTGCCGCTGGCAAGAGTCGGCCGCTGGTGTTGGGGATCGTCGCGTATTCGCGAGTTACCGCACCCTCGACGCGCTCCAGCGTTACCGCACCTTTACGCTTCTCGATCGGATCGATGTCGTCGGTGTGGATTTCAGCAGCCAACGCCATCTGGCCGTATTGGATGCGCGCCGGCAGGTAGTTCTCGGGTTTGAACTCGTAATCCAGTTCGATACCCCGGCGCGGCCAGGACAATGCCTGGTCGCTGTCCATCTTGCGTCCCTTCCACTTCATGCCATCCATCGCCAAGGCCGCTCGGCGCAACAGCGCTTCCTGCGCGGGCACTTCCCCCGGGATGGTCACGCCGAACTTGCCGGCGTACATGACCAAATCCTCGGCGCTCGCATAGCTTTCGGCGTCTGGCTTGCCGGTACCGTCCTCAACGATGAGAGCCATGAATCATCTCGCTGGAATGAGTTTTGAATGATTGGGCATCAGTGATGCTAACACCCGCAGTATCACGCCTTGGGCAGATCAGCGATGAGCTTTTCCAAGGATTCTTTCGAAGCATTCGCCCGGTACGTCACGCCGGCCGCGTCGAGCTTGGCTCTCAGGGCTTCGACTTCCTGCCCTTCGTCAGCCTTCAGAGATTCGATCTCCCCACGCAGCGTCTCGTTGTCCGTAGCAAGAGAATCGCGACTGGTGGCCAGCTCATCCACCTGGGTACGAATGTGGTCCAGCGCGTCGTAGAGACGGATCGCCAATTCGCCGCATTCCGGTTTCACGATCTCGCCAGCTTCGAGACCGTCAATAACGGCGCGGACCGTATCGCTCTCGGCCCGCAGCTTGCCGATCAGCTCTTCCAATTCGCTCTGATCGCCGCTAACAACAGCCATAGCTGCCGGAGCTGGCACTTCTTTCAGTGTTACTTCGGGAGTGTTGTCGGCTTCGTCGTCCCGACCCTCTGTCACGTTCGCGTCGATGATGCGCAGACCGACCTCCTTGGCCAACGCCTTCACGTCTTCCCGGTATTGGTGGAATGGCCCAGGTAAATACCAGATGTTCTTATTGCTCATGATCGTTTCCTCGCCGAGCCGAGCACGAAGCCCGGCTCCGCCATCAGGGGTTACTTGGAGGCATCACCGATCAGAGCAACACCGGCGGTGTCCTTGATGCTGGCAGCGGTTTTGTCCCAGTTGGTGCCGGTGGCCAGCGCCGCGTTGGATGGAGACTTGCCACCGTTGGTGGTGTCCCAGGTGTAACCCTTCAGGCCCAGGCCAAACGTGTAATCGGTTTGGATGGTGGTTTCGATTCGCTCTTTGCCGTTGACGGTTTGAACGTTCGAGATGATGTCGCGGTTGTCGTGAACCAATGCAGCGCCGCTTACCAGCCCCAGGATGATTTCCTTGTTCGGAGTGCCAGTCTGCATCAAGGCCGGAGCATCAGTGACAACCGAGACTTTACCCAGGATGTCGACCACGCGAACGTTGCCGGCCACAAACAGGTTGGTGGAATTGCCGATGGCTTGACCAACCAGCTTGTGCCAGGTGGTGCCCTGCATGATCTGAGCAACAATCGATTGGCTGGCATCACCGAACTTTGCATGCGCGTTGTTCAGACCTGCCTGAGTGATGCCCGCAGTTGCGGACACGTCGTTTACGGCAGCGGACTGCGCAGTGATCGCAGCTACCAGAGCAGCGATGGCGGTGTTCAGTTGATCCTTCAGCAGGACCTCGGCAAACGCGCGGCTGGCCACTTCGACGCCCTGAACGGTTGGACGCTCCAGCCAGGTCATCTGAGATGGCTCGTAGCGAATCGGCCCGAAGCCGCCGGCAACCTTCACAGAAGTGTTCTTCAGTTCGGTCAAGTCGGTGATCGGCGCGACACCATTCGCCGCGTAGCGATCAACTCGACGCTGAGCAGCACCCAACGCCTGGAAGAAAGATTCCTGCAGGAAGTCGCCGGTGAAGCCTTCGGGAGACAGCACGATCGCGCCGTTGCTGGCTGCGTTGAACGCTTCGAGCAACTGATCCAGCGTCTCGAGAGTCGCCGGCATGATGTATTGATTGAAAACCTGCATTTGAGACAGGGACATGATGATTCCTTACTTGAGAGGGAGGTCAGAGAACCTGCTGGCGATTGCCGCAGCGCGTTCCGTTTTGGTGCCGCCGATGTTGCCTTTCGCGGCCCCGCCGCCTGTTCCTGCACCGCCGGCCCCGCCGCCAGATGCCTTGCTACCCGCTATCAGTGGCGCGAACGCCACGTCATTTGCGAATTCTGCTTTCAGCTCATCCAGCGTTGCCGCCGAGAGCTTGCCCTGCTGGTCGAGGACAACCACGACAGGCTTCCCATCGCGCTGTTCGACGCTCAGACGACGTTCGATGTGCGGCAGCAGGGCTTTGGCGCTGCCCGGGATTGCTAAGGCAGACGCGATATCAGTAGCAGTCCGGCCGACAGTCAGTTCCCGGATCTGCCCACTCAGTGTTTGGCGCTCCTGTTCCAGCGTGCCATTCAGCTCAGCTTCGCGGCGGTTGTACTTCTCGGACCAAGAACGTTCGAGTTCTTCGACGTTGCCGGACTTGCGGGCTGCTTCTTCGCGCTCCAGGCGAGCCTGATCTTCGGCATCCTTGCGGGCTTTCTCCGCGGCTTTCTTCTCGCCGAGCAGCTCTTCAACCTTCGACTTCAAGCCGGAAACGTCTTCGGGTTGCGGCAGTCCTTCAATGCCGAGGACGTACTTGCCGTCCTTCTCGGTGTAGAGCGATTTAACGGTGTCGTCGAGACCATCCAGAGTGTCCAGCTGATACATCAAGCCCATTTGTTTGTCTCCCAGAGACGATTTGCAGGCCCTGCCCGCAGATATGAAAAAGCCCCGTCATTGACGAGGCCTGTGTAAATCGTTGGCATAAAAAACCCCGGCGGCTGCCAGGGCTTGATTGAAAGCATGTAGGTCCGTGCGAATGGGCGGGCCTTTTGGGTGTTGAATTTTTTCGTGTCAGTCGTCTTGATCTATCTGATCAAGAAAATCAACGTCATCATCTTCATCAACAATTGCCTGGGCGTCTTCTTCAACCCATGACTCGTCATCATGGAATTCATGATCGAGCAGATGGTCGTGCTCGGGTTCTGGAATATCTCGTTCTTCGCTCATAACTAACCAAAACAAAAATTGAAAGAACGGACTGTATATGAATATCCGTTCCATCCGTCAACGATCACGAAACAACGATGCGTTCACGGCACAGCTTGGCGTTGTCTCCCAGAGACGAGGATGCGGGCCCTGCCTGCGGGTTATCGAAATGCTCGACGCCTGGTTGGGCGTCGTAGTCAAATGGCCGCTTGCACGATGGCAAACGACTGATGTGATGACTTGGGATGAGGGTGCAGTAATGACAGGCGGAGATTGGGCAAACGTAGCGGCGGCATGTGCTGGCGCCCTATCAGCTTTATTTGCTTTTTTGACTATTCGAAAAAGTGTCAATGAGAGGCGCGATGACCGCTTGTTGAACTACGCAGTTAAGACCCTCGAGCGCGCGTATGAATCCCTTGTCGGCGATGCTCGCGTTGTCCCGCCTCCAGCAAACCGACTCGCATGGCTCACAACAGCGAGGCTGCTTGAGGACTACAAGAAAGCAAAGGTGCGCATACGTGACAAAGTAGCCCTTGAGGAGCTTGAAGGTCATGAAGAACACTGGCGACACCAGTTCTACCTGGCCCTCGCGCCTCTTGAAAACTGTCAGCCTGAGTTTTATTCGGGCTCGGACAACGCGAGGTTTTTGGACCAAATCCCAAAGATCACTGCAATCATCATTCATGCATTCGCAAGCTGGCCTGAAGACAAAGTCGATCCGCTGGACACCTACAAAAACCAGCAAGATGCAGCGGATCGTCTCGGTGTCAGCAAGATGTGGATAGGGCTTCGCCGCTACCTCAATGTCCTCTGACTACACACGTATCAAATCAGCCCTGCCCGCTCGAACGCCAGAGGCTCAAGAGCCTTCATCTGCACAAGGGTCAGAGGTAAAAAGTTGCGATCAAGCTGAAGCTCGGAGAATCGTTCGATACTCAGGCCACCTTCGCGGAAAAGCTTGGCGCGGACCGGGCCGATGGCCTTGTCCTGAAACGCCGCCGGCTGCTGCTTGAGCCAGTCGTAATAACTGAGGTCTGCCCTCACCTGCTGGGCGCCGCCGTCGCCGATGGATGCTCTCGTGGCGCCCTGGGCGAACAACGCGCTAAACCGGGTCACCGCCACCACCGTAGAGCGGCAGTTGATATGGATCGGTGGTCTCGGCCCCTCGGTAAGCTTGAATCGGCGCTTGTCGAGTGTCCGGCATTGACTGGTCGTCTTGGAATCCAGCGTGCTGACCCACTCGACCGACTGCACGACGTCGGAGTTCTCTTTCAGCGTCTCCATGCGCGCTTGGGTGGCAACGTGCTGCACTGCCGTCCGCACGATGGCGCCAGCGTTTCGGTTGGTCGTAGCCAGGACCCCGTCGTTGTACTTGAGTGCCTTGGTCCCGCGGATATTCCTGATGATCTGGAAGTTCGTCTGGCCTTCAAAGAAGCCCTGCCGGATTGCGCCTGTGAGGCGTTGTCGCTCGGTGGTGGTAAAGCCATCAATGAAAGACTTGAGCAGCTTCCCGCCGTCCGCACCGCGCACGCTGAGCGGATTGGTGAGGATCGCCGCACGCACCGCAGCAGCACCCGGCACCGCCGCATCGAATGACACGCCCACCGGCGCCGCCCGGGTCAGGCTGGCTGCCTCGAACTCGGCCTCGTAATTCGCGATGTCGATCAGATCGAGGTTCAGCTTCTCGCTGTACCGATCGAAGATGCCCAGCAGCAGGCTGTCGACTTCGCTCAGCAGGCGCTCCAGCCGCGCAACGGTGTAATCCGTCAGGTCGGCCCGGGTCAGCCGCTCGCGGATCGAGCGGTCAATTTCCTTGAGGAAAGGCCCGAACTTGGCGACCTCGCCCGACTTCAGTTGCTCAAGGAAAACAGCGTGCCGAATCGTGGCATCAAGGATCGCTTGGTTTGCGGCCATCCGGGATTACCTCGTCGTCATCCAGGTCAGGCCCGGGGTTCTCGGTTTCCAGTTCATCGCGGATCTGATCGTCGGTCTTCTCCGGATCAATCACCCCACGATCACGCAGGTACTGCCAGAAGTCGCCCGCCGGCAACTTACCGCCCTGCACTGCGTTGAACAGCGCGCTGAGGATCGTTGCGTCCAGAGTGATCTGGCTGAAATCCTGATTGAGCTTGTAAAGCGTTTCGCCCGCGGCATTCACAAACTCAGCCATCCACACCAGGCACTGGCTGTAAGCCTCACTGACGTTGCTCACCACCAGTGACAGAACGCTGTGTTCAGCGGCGCTGTCGTTGTCGGCCTGGGTCGCTGTCTTCACCGCACTTCCCCGTTCGATCAGCCGGGCGCCCAGCGACACCATGTCCTCTTTCTTGGCGTCCATGGCCTCTTTGGCCACGGTGTTCGGCTGTGCCTGCCAGACACCGCATGTGCCACTGACCGGCAGCAGCCAGGGCGCGCGGGAGCCGAGGAAGATGCCGTTCTTCTCCATGTGGTCGCGCCATTGCTCATCGAGCCCCGCCATCCACGGTTGCGGCTGGCCCACCAGGTAGGCCGCCTCTTCGTAGTCAGCACTGTTGCGGTAGTGGCCGATATTGACTTCGGCCATGTCGTACAGCGGCGAATCATCGATGGTCGTGTCGTTGTTCTCGCTGCCCAGAAATTGGAACGGAATCACGCGCCACGGTTGGCCAAGGCCATTGAGTGGAGTAAAGGGTGCGATGACCATTGCCGTCTGGCTGGAGCCCTCTTCCCACACCTCCTGCGTGTAGACGCCGGCGGCATCCAAGCGCAGCACGCGGTATTGGACAACCTGCTCGCTACCAAAGCCATCATCGGTGTCGACGTCGACCGTCTCGCGCAGCACGACGAGGCAAAGCAGGTACTGGCCGCCGACCTGACGCGTCTTCCAGTTGATGATGGCCTCGGCCGGGTAACTGGCGACATTCGCCCGTGCGCGACCTGCTTGTTCGTCTGCCTTACTCACGGTGCCGGCCTGGACAGCCGCGTAATCCACCAGCAGTCCGTGGCGGCCAACTTCAAGCAGATGCCCGATGACCGATTGCGACTGCTGGTAGATGCTTACGCCCTGCCCGTCGATGTCCTTCGACACATAGTCGAGCGCACCGGGAACAGTCAGCGTTGGCCAGGTGCGGAACACCGCCCCCACCAGACTGTGCTTTGTCCGACCCGTGGCGTTGTAGAAGACAGCACGCTTCTTGTACGCGTCGTAGCGGTCCCTATTGTCCTGGCTGGTGTCCGATGCATTCGGCCTCGGCAAATATCGGTCGCCAGCAGCTTTGATGGTTTCCGAACCCTTGCAGACGTCGCGCACCAAGCGCCAGCGGTACTGCGCCGCCTTATACTCGGACCGGGTAAAAGTGACGTCCGTCATCGGGCGACTCCCATTTTCATTGTGGTGACCGGTTTAACGATCGGGTACTCGCGGTGAATGAAGTAACCGCCGCCGTCGTTGGCGTGGTCGTTGCCCTGGCTCTTATCGGGCTCGCCGTTGGGCGCCCATATCTGCTGCTCAAGGCCATCGGCGTAAGTCGGGCATGTGAACGGGTTGACCAAGTAACGTCGCTCGCCCTGCGCATTGCAGAACATGGCGTTCATGGCGTTGATTCGATCCTTCACCGGCGGGTTGGCCGCCGGCGCTATGACCGCGAAGCCCGCCTGCTTAAGCATGGCCAGGTCCGTGACGCTGGCATTGACCGACTTACGCGAATCACCGGATGCATCCGGGTAGATCCGGATTTCACAGGTCTTCTCGAAGTCGTTGCCGTTGTGGCGCCAGTAGCGCTCCTTGATGCGGCGGATCATGTCCGGCGTGTCGTAGCCATCCATCAACTCATCCACGGCACGCGGCAGACCCTGGTCCCGTTTGACGTGGGTGATCGCCGCCATCTTGCCGACGTTGAAATCCATGCCGATGAACAGAGGCTCGCCCGGCTGCACGGTGTCGAAGCAGTGGTTCAGCTTGCGATCGTACGCGTGGTAGATCGAGCCGGACGTTAAGTTGACGAACTGGCCATTGAGGTAAGCGCGGATCAGTTGCTCGGGATACGATTCCATCAGCGATGGGATGTAGTCGTCCGGCAGGTTCAGTTCGTTGTCGAAGGTGCTGGCCTGAATCAGGCCGTACATTTCCTTCAGTGCCGGCTTGTCACGCAGTTGCTTTACGAACTGGAGGAAGACAAATTTGAAGCCTTCCGGCGTCGTGGTCACATCCACGCCGTTCTTCAACCCAGGCAGGTTGTATCGCATCCGGGCGATGATCTTACGCCAAGCCTGCTGAGCCTTTAGCGACGTCAGCACGTCCAGCTCATCCACCAGAGCATGGCCGATTTTGAAGCCGACGATTGTCTGCGGCTTTTCCATCGAGCGGCAGATCACAGTGCCGCGATACTGCCGGCCGCTGTAGATGTGAACCTCATGATTCGCCTGATTGATCTTGGTCTTCAACCCCCAGTCATAGGCCACCTCTTCCATCGTCGGATAGAAGATGTCACGGATCTGAGGGTAAGTCGGCGCGAAGTAGCCAGCGTTGACGCCGGGCCACTCCATGAAATGCTTGCTCAGTGCCGAGCATCCCACCCAGGTCTTTCCAGAGCCGAAGCCAGCAACGAATGCACGAAACTTATGGGGCAACAGGAGGAACTGCGACTGCGGAACGTTAAGGCTCGGCATTCGGCTTCCTCGCATCCACTACGTCGACCTGAATGCGAGTCGGGATTGCCAGCTCGTCGTCAGGCTCGTCCTTCCGGTTGCGATTGACGTAGATATCGCCGACTTCCTTCGCGGCCTGCTCCAATAACTGAGCAGTCAGCGACATGTTCTTCATGTTCTCGGCTTTCTCAGCCATGCGACCAAGTGCCCGGAGTCGATACGCTCTATTGGCGATCGGGATGTCTTCCGTCTCTTCGCGGAATCGTTTGCGGGCAGCGTGAAATAGCTCGGCCCACTTTGCGCCCAGGGCTCGACCGGCGAACTTTGTCGGGTCGTGTGATTCGCACTGCTGCCGGCTGACTTCAATGCCGAATTCTTTCTTGACCGACTCGACCACCTGAGATGGCGTATCAAAACAGGCTAGAGCCTGAACAATGAAGGCTTTGACCTCGCTTCGTAGTGCTGCCATATGGTTGTCATCCGTCAAAACCTGTCAGAAATTCAGGCCGACTTGAGCAGACAGGTTCCGCAGGCCCTCGAAATGTTCATTTCTCCCACCTCGGCAGGACTGTTTGCAGCGTCCACCAGTGCTTGAACCTCAGGGCTCGCTCCATAGCGACGAACGACACCGACGAATTCTTCAACGTCGTGTCCGCGCATCTCAAGCTTGGGCAGGCCCTCCTGGGTGAACTTGGGTGCGCCGTACTGATCCTTCGCCTGAGCGATGTGGTACAGCTCATGCTCGACCAGTGCGCAGAAGTCAGCATCGCTACAGGTGGCGCAGTAATCCGCAGCCAAGGTGATGATGTACGCCGGCACATCGCCGAACCAATCCATCATCTGCTGTTCCATCCGAGCTTTCTGCCAACCACCGGCGCGTAACGCCACTTGCTCAGTCTGCCCGAGCACCGTTCGGCCCTGTTTCTCGAAGTGGGACGATGCCCACATGAACCGGACATCAGCGTCAATCAGGTGTGCGTGGTCTTCATTGTGGATGCGGCCGGTGTCGGCCAGGATCTCAGCACTGAGCCACTCCCACACTTCTGGGGCTGGAGTAAGGCGGATACCGAAGTCAGACAGTCCAGACAGCTCCAAAATCGAGGCAGGCGGCATCGGTCTGTTCACGAATCACCTGACACTTGAAATGGCGGCTGGATGCCGGTATTGGTGGGATTCAACTCATCAGCAAGGAAAGCAACATGTCTGAAAACTTTAAAAATCTGCTCAAGGATACCGACATCAGCCAAGGTTCTCCGACGGCGCGTCGCGAGGCGGCTGTAACGGCAGCTTTGACGCTGATTCAGTCCAAGGTCCTGAACTCTAGCGGCGGAAACCAGCTTCAATGGGAACTCGGCAATCTCTCCGCGTATGCTGATCAAATTCAGGAAGCACTGAAGGTCAACGCAGAGTGATTCATCCGTGCCGCACTCACCTGCGGCACACCTACCCTTCCCCGCCATCGAGCAACACGTCAACCAGCTTCTGCTCACCCAAGCGCATGGCACCCAAGCACTGCAGGTCGTCGCACTTAGGACCCAGACCAAATACGGTGACCTCGCCCTTTGGGCCGATCAACGTTAAGGCTCCAACTGTGCAGTCCGGGTGATCGCCGGCGTCGAGATCATCAGCAATCTTGCGCAAGGTCTTGGCAGCGTCTCGCCAGTCCTCACGCTTGAACTCCAGCACCTTGACGGTCATTCAGGTCACCATGATGTGTGTTTGCGCGTGGGCGTAACCGTGCAGTTCTGCAACGATCAGGCCTTGCGGCAGCCCGGCAGCCTTGGCAGCGTCAATTGCCTTGGCAATCGCGCTATCCAGATCGTTCAACGCCTTGTTGATGTCCCGGCTCATTGGCAGCGCATGGAGCAGGCGGGTGACGTTGGTCATGCTGAACTCCAGTGTCGCGACACAATTTTCTGATTCGCGAAACGTGTCGCGGCCTATATCTCGTCTGCCTTTCTTTCAGCCCAGCGCTTGCCGAGTTGTCGGGCCTGCTCAACACCGAGCACGCCGATGAAGCCGGCCGTGGCGAATGACCAGGCAATGCTGAAGCCGAACTCTTTTACCGTCAGGCCAACCACCATAACGATCAGCGCACCGAGCGCCGCCTCGATCAATTGACGCAAAGGTTTCGTCTCTTTGCCGTCGTACTGACTACGGAGCCAGGTAAGGGCAAACGTCAGCCCCATGGCTAGGCCGTTCTCTCTCAGGGCGGTCAGGACCAACACCCAGAACGACGGGTCTTTTTCTGGCATGTGTGGCATCTCAGGTTCCTCCCCTATCAGGGAGCTATGAACAAAAAAGCCCCAACGAATGCTGAGGCCCTGAATAGGTGCTAAACCAAACACAACAAATTTGTTGTATTAACACATAAATGTTGTAGAATGGACTCATCCAAACAACGAGGCGAGGTGATGAAGTTCAGCGAGTTCAGACGATGGTTGAAGGCCCAAGGGGTAACCTTCGAAGCCGGCAAAGGAAGCCACTTCAAAGTCTCCGCCCCAAACGGCAACAGGACCACCTTCGCGGATCACGGTAGCAAGGAAATGCCAGAACCGACCCGCAAGGCGATCATTAAACAACTGGGGCTCTGAGAGCCCCTTCACCACATCTGAATGCTGGACCATCACCTCCGAGGAGTGACCATGTACGACTATGCAATCCGCTTTGAAGAAGATGATGGACCAGGTGTTGCCGTCTTCTGCCGAGACCTGCCGCAACTGAACAGCTATGGCGATGACCGAGAGCACGCTATCAGCGAAGCCCTGGACGCGATCGAATCTACTCTTTCACTCTATGTCGACGAGCGTCGCGCCATTCCAGAAGCGACCCCACCGGAGGATGGAGAGCACGTTGTTGCTTTGCCAGCCGTTACCGTTGCGAAGATTGCTCTCTGGAACGAGATGATGAAGCAAGGCATGCGCAAAGCAGATCTGTGCCGTGCACTTGGCGTTCACCAGGCTCAGGGCGACCGCCTTGTAGACTTCCTACATACGTCAAAGATGGAACAGTTGGAAGCCGCACTCGGCGCGCTTAAAACATCAATTCGCGTGAGCCCTTCCGAGCCAGGCTGGATTGATCTTCCGTATGGCGGTGCCCATGGCGGCCTGTACATCGAGCGGTTAGTAGACGCGTTCCAAGAGACTGGAGTGACTGAAATGCCAATCGGAAAAACTCGCGAAGGCTTGGCGAAGGTCAAGCGCTACTCACTGGACTTCATCCTGCGCACGCGATACGCCCGCCAACCAAGCACGATGCAGGCAGTGGATGCGGTCCTTGACCAGATTGTCGCGACCGGTCGCTTCCGTCGATCTTCAATGAAGGATCCGGTAACGGGCAAACCGGTAGAAAGCATCGCATTGATCGAATAGGTGCACGCGTCTTTCCGCGCTGTCCGCCAAAGACCTTCCCAGCGTCGACCCCCCATTGCATCGATCTCGCCAGTTCAGTCTCGTGCCACCCCGAAAGCATCTGAGGTCGGGGTGCGGGGGCTGCCGGTGTTGATTCCGTGCGTCGCACTATCCGGCTATCGACGTCCAGGCTTTCCCGAGCGCTGCCCTGGCTACAGGTGAATTCGAGGCGTAAAAAAGCCCCGCATGATGGCGAGGCTTCCCTCATCCCAAGGGAAATAAAGTTTCCCCTTGTTGATGGCATTATCCCAATCGAGGTCCTGAGCTTGGTTCAGAACTCCGCTTTAACTCTTCAGAAATGCGCCACTCCGTCCAGTGTGCATAAGCATTGGCCTCTTCCCCACTGAAGAAGACTCCCATAGGCTCCCCATCAATAGCGACGATCCAAATTTCTAGAATTTGGAGGGTGCGCCATTCCTCAGGAACTTCGAGGCCTACTTTATGCGAGATGGTGACAGACATTAATGACTCCTGATTTTCGGTAGAGTCAAAACGCTATCACGCGATGTCGCATGCGCACAATATAAAACCCGGCACGGTGGCCGGGTTCAGGTATTCGTGTGCGTTTCGCGTTACTTGTGCACTATGGGAAAAGTACGCACAAACTCCCGTCATGTCAATATATTTATGCCGCCTCTTCATCTTTTTCCGAGTGAATTACCTGCCATACCGGTTGCTGAGCCTGGATATCAACTTCCGTGATCACTTTCTTCAGGGATTCCCACAGGTCGAGCCAGTCGCGCGTCCAGTTCTTCGGATCAATCGTCACACCGAAGAACTCTTTCATCTCGGACGCTACCCGCGCTGGCCCCCACTCTGCCGCCCCGCTCACCTGGGCCTTGTACGACTGCAGCGCTAGGGTGATCAGGTACTGGGCCTTCACGCGCTTGGCCGATGTCAGGTCGGGCAGCTCCGCTTTCGCTGCCACCAACAGCACTGCGTTCATGACGTGCTGCATGGTCATCGCCGGGTGATAAAGGAAGTGCCCGAACTGCTGCACCTGGAATGGCAACGTATCGATGGCGCGGAGCACTTTCCCGATGGTCGCCAGGTGAGCAGCGCGCGCCGTGGAACGACCCACTGGCGTGCGGCGCGTCTCGCTGATGCTGATCCGCTGGCGTACAACCTGAATGCGCTCTTCCTTGTCCTCGCCCAGGGCCGCAAATACCGCTTCATGGCGGCGCATGCGAGAACCTGATTTCACCGGGGCCGACTCTGCCTTGTCGATTGCTATGGCACTGATCGATGCGTTCGATTCGTGCTGCGACTCTGTCCATACCTGCCTTGCGCTGATCAGTTTCATGCTGCTTCCTTTTTGAGCTCTCTTGTCTTTGCCCGGTATTCGGCCTTGATGGCCTTGAGGTCGTCGATGGTGTACTTGCGGGCCGAATGAGGCCCTTCCAGCCAATCCACCTTGTCGGCGCCGATGCGCTTCACCAGGCGGATGCGGTACTTGACCGCATTACCGGACAGATTGCGATTGCACTTCACGCACTGCCGGTGGATGTTCATAGGTTCGAACCGAAGCTCAGGACAGGCACCGACCGACCGATAGTGACCGGCGTCCCAGCGGCTACCCGTGATCAGGTCGTGATCGCTCGGCATCGAGTCGCAGCTGATGCATGGCAGGTGCGCGTCACGCAGGCGCACGTACTCGTTCACCGCCGCTTGGGCTTCGCGCAGGTGCTCCGCCCTGCTCTTCAGCTTCTCTTTGCGGACTCTGATCTCGCGGCGCTCGCGCTGGTCGATGGCCTTGCGGGCTTTCTCGCTATTGGCGGGAGCGTGAGCCAAGGCGCACTTCTGGCTGCACACCACCTGTGTGGTATTGAACATCGGGGCAAACTTCTCGCCACAGGCTTTGCACGTCTTCTGCTTCACGTCCTTGATCCCAGTCCTCATGCAGCCTCCTTGCTCAGCAGATCAGTGAAAACCACGCCATGGCCAGTGAAGTAGGCTGAGATCCAGTCGGTGTACTGGATGCCTTGAGCGCGATTGAACAGACTGGTCACTGGGAATCCATCAGGGCCGAACAGCTTGCAGCCGCCCATCATCGATAGCTTTATCTCGTACGGCAGATGGCGCATAACCCGGTACCACTCCGCCTGAAACCCGGCATCCTCGTTCAGCAGGATCTGGACGCCGAAGTGCAGCTTGCAGTAACGCCGGGCGTCGGCTGCATCGCCGATCGGGGTCATCTCTGCGATGCGCTTGTACATGGCAAACCACAAGGCGTTCTGATCGAGTGTGCGATCCTTGCCCGGGCGCAAAGACACCACCACAAACTTCTTGTCCCGGAACATGGTGTTCAGCTTCGTGATGGCCTCGGTGAGCTTGGCCTGGCTGTTGACGCTGATCTTGTCAGTCATTGCGTCGCCCTCTTCGCTTCCAGCTCCTGAGCCTGCTGAATCAGCAGTGCCCGGCGATCCGCCAACTCGTTCGCCGCTTCAATCCTCATTTCAGTTTTCCTCTCGGCACTGACCTTCCGCATTTCCAGCATCGACGTCTTCACCAGCTGGAGCTTTTCGCGAATCGCCGGGGCCGGCCGGGTGACTGCGCTGGTGAGCAAGCCAGCCAGGGCGCGACCGTCCTCGGTGATCGGCTCAACGCTCAGATCGGCCAAGTACTTCTGCCCGTGTTCCCGCGGGATACGTTGCATTTGCACCGCCTTGGTGACGGCTTGGATACGACGGTTGGCGTCGAACCCGACAGAGACGTGCCAGTTGACCTGTCTCGCATCCTCTCGGGCCTGGCCTACGAACCGCTCGTAAGCGCTGATGAATGCCATGCGAGCGCCGACCTTGTCGCCGGCGTCGAGAACCGGTTTTGCAGCGGCCAGAGCCAGTTGGATTTCGTCGGTCAGTACCACGGTCTCGAATTCATCGTTGGTGGTCATCGCGATCGCCCAAGCTTCATCCTTGCCCGGGCGGCCATCGGCAGCCTGAACGCGCTGCAGAATGTCCGCCATGGTCAGCTTGCCTTTTACTTCGAAGCGGCAGGCCTTCAGCGCAGCGCGGATGTCCGATACGGGATAGGCGCACAGGTCTTCAGCCATGATTGCCGCCGTACCGGGGCTCATCTCCTGGCCCATGGCTTCGGCTGTTGCGATGATCGCAGCGGACAGACCAGCAACTTGGGCGTCGTTCATTTCAGAGGTATTCATTGCGCTCTCCCGACTGACGTCTGGTCAGAACCAATTGAGCGGCTTGCTCAGCGGCGGAAAGGTTCGCTTCGGTGCGTTCCATCTGGCGTGCAGTGGCGCCGTTGATCCGCTGACCGGTCACCCACTGGGTGTGGTAACTCTCGGCGTTCGCCAGCAATTCGTTGAGGCTGTGGCATTTGCGTAGAACTGCGGCATCGCTGGTTTTCAGGAAATGGGCTGCGACGTGGTGGGCGACGTCGGTACCGAGGCGGTCGACCAGTTGTCCGAGTTGGCCACCGACCTTGGCGTTCCACACCGGCCAAGTGCTGTAGCGCTTGCGGTAGGCCATGGCGTAATTCGCCCAGACCTTGAAGGTTTTGCAGGACTGGTCTTTGGGGCCCGGCATGTCGGCTGGAATATCAACCCGTGGAACGTCGGTGCGATCAACCACCAGCACCAAGTTGCGGGCCGGCTTGTCCGGGCCGTCCTGCAAGTCCTGACTGGTATCCTGATTGGTACCCTGATGATTGGTATCCTGATTTGTCGGAGATTTTTCCGACCCTGGCTCGGATTTTTCTCCGACCTTGATCGGATTTTTTTCCGAGGTAGATCGGATTTTTTTCCGACCTTTGTTCTGTGGTGGGGTCGGATATTTTTCCGACCCATCAAGCTTCTGGTTCCACTCGATCGCCTTCTCGGTCAGGCGAAACAGCGTGATGTTCGAGGTACTGGAAAGCTCAATCAAACCGGCCTCTTCCAGGGCCTTCAGCAAGCGGTAAGCGGTATCCGGTTTATCAGTGAGCAGCGGCAGCTCCTCGATGATCTTGGCCTTGCTCAGCGCGAAGAAGATCCCGTCATCCGTCTTGATTGGCTTGGTCCAGCTCGGGCAGCCGTAGACGAAGGCGAACAGCAGAGCCTGCTGAGAGTTCAGCCCCCACTCCAGCGCCTTCACCTGGTTGATCGTAACGGTGTATTGCATGTCAGGTGTTCCTGACAAAGTGAGAACGCGGAGAAGTACGCGACACGTTTTTCGAATTCTGAAAACGTGTCGCGACATTGAAGGGGGTATTGCTTGAATTAGGCTGGCTCTGCATAGTCGGGCCTCTCTAGTTTTACAAATCAGCCACCATGCCCGGTGGCTTTTTTGTGCCTGAAATTTGGTCTTATCAGGGCCTACTCAGGCCTTTCGATGGAAAGGTGCTACGGTTCCCCTCGGATTTCGGGGCTTGGTTCGGTTGGCCAGTTCTCGACGCATCAACTCGGCAGCCAGCTCTTCGGGGGTAACCCCCCTCTTCTCTGCTTCACGCTCCAGCTGATCCATCAGGGCCTGGTCCAAGCCGACCTGTTCGATAGGCATGGGGCCTCCTTTGGGCCTTCAGGCCGCGTTGTGCTCAGCTGTATCCTCAGACGACAAGGCGGCAAGCTGGGCCTCTAAGAGCTCCCGACAAAGGACTGCGCGCTGTGTGCGATGGAATTTCGCCAGCGCTTGAATGAGATCAAACGTGTCCTCATCAACACGGACCTTGATCTCGCGGTCATGGAGGTGCTTGGGATTGGCGTACATGCGGTCGATGCTCCTGGCTGATGAAATTGGCTTAAGCGGCTGATTGAGTTGGCTCGGAACTGCGTAGGTATGCCCAGTCGATATCCGGGCGCATTTCCTCGCAGGTCACCGAGCGAGAGGATTCGCGCTCAATGCTGATGGCGAGCGCAGCACCCGGACGCCGGTAGCCGTAGGCAACCTGCTTGAGCTGTCCGACAGTCGTGCCGCAGCTCGCTGCAAAGTTCTCAAGGGACTGCTTGTCAAATGGCTTGATGTAGTCGTGCAGATTCATGGGTGCGCCTCCGTATTGCCGCCAGATTAGCAACTGCTAATCTGACATTCAATAGCAGACCGTAATTTACTGAGTACTAAACGGAAGCGATCATTCGCGAATGGATATAAATCAACTACGAGTACAAGCTCTTAAGGCCGTAATGGCTGGGGCTTCGCAGAAAGACTTTGCCAATCAGCACGGCCTGGATGCGTCGTATCTGTCCCAAATTCTTAACGGGCACAGAAACCTCGGCGAGAAGGCTGCAGCGAACTTGGAAGAAAAGATCGGCTTGGCTGCTGGCAGCCTGGTCAGCCCTGCGCGCTCCGAGGTGGCGTCACCTGTGAAGCCAGGTCTCTCGGCGATTGAACAGCTGAAGCTGTCCTTGTCCAAGGTGAAGGGATTTTCCAGCGAAGCGCGGGACCGCATCGTGGCGGCGGCAGAGGAGCCAGATAGTGGCCCGGCAAATTTTTTACCAGCCAGCCTTTCGAGCCTTCGCCCAACAAATGATGAAATCCTAATCCCGCAGTACGACATACGGGCAGCTATGGGGCACGGGCAGGTGCCTCCAGATTACACAGAGGTAGTTAGGAACTTGGTTGTGCGGGAGGAAATCCTGCGCGATAAAGGCGTCACCTATACCTCGACATCAGCTCTCGCGATGATCAATGGCTGGGGCCAAAGCATGGAAGGGACGATCAATGACAAGGACCTGGTAATTGTCGACAAGGGGATCAAGGATTTTGTTGGGGACGGGATTTACGTTTTGACTTGGCATCAAGAGCTATACATCAAGCGGATGATGCGTCTGGATGAAGAGCACTACAGGCTCATATCAGACAACCAGCATTACGAGAATCAGACGGCACGCATTGACGATGTGACGATTCATGCGAAAGTGCTGTTTATTTGGAATGGTAGAAAAGCATGAGCATTAATCAGTTGGGGTGTTCCGTCAGGCCCTGGGTGGCTATTTGGCATGCAGATTTTAGCTTGGTGAATACAGAGAGCAAGGAGCGCCAGTGAGGAAGGTTCTGCAGTGCCAAGGGCCGGCAAAATTAAGGGCGGCTGAAAGAAGATTTGCGCGGTCTATACGCGCGAATATAGGACGCCTTCATAAAAAAGGAGGGCGCTCCGAAAAGAGGAAACACGCCGAAAAGCCGCACATAGTAGATGCCCCTACGAAGATGGATCTTTACAGCCCAAAAAATCATCGGGCCTTCGTTTTATTCCTTAAGCGAATTAGGCAGTGCGTCAGTACGACTAGTAGAACTGTGATAAATCTAAAAAACTGCTCGCGGATAACTGCCGGCGCTGGGCTGCTTTTTTATGCAGAGATTGACCGCCTTGTTAAAGCATATCCGCATAACAGTATAAGGTGTATAAATCCCGAAAATCTGAGAAGTGGCCCCGGCAGGTCTGATAATAGTAATTTTGTAGAAGGCGCCCTGAATCAGATCGGATTTTATAGATTGATCGGGCAGCAAAACAATACCAAATCATCCGTAAGATCGGTAAAAAGATGGCATCAATTATCTGGCGACTCTGCGGATGGCAGCCTTGCTAGCTCGCTGCTGCAAACGCTGTCTAAAGAGGTTCCCCCCCAAATTCTGAAACGGTTATACCGAGGAGCAATTGAAGCAATCGCCAACTGTGTAGAACACGCCTATCCGTCTCCTAGACAGGACGGCCTAGGAATACCCGACCCGCGCTGGTGGATGCTTGTTGGCATAGATGATGAGAATTTAACAATTATCGTTTGTGATTTAGGTGTTGGTATACCAAGCACCTTGCCTACAAAACATAGCGACTCATTCCTAAGCAATCTAAAGAACAAGTTAGGTATTACTGGAAGCTCTGACTCTGAGATGATTAGAGCCTCAACGCACATTAAAGAGACCAGAACAAAACTTACGCATAGGGGCAAAGGTGGAAAGGATTTCCGGAGCATGCCGGAGACCTTCACGTCATCGTTCCTAGCTATTAGAAGTAACAAGGGATCATTTTTCATTACTGGGAGAGACCACCCGCCTTTTAAGGCTGTATCTTCTCGTAAGTATATTCCTGGCACAAACAATTCAGAGTCTACGATTGAGCACGACGAATCAATATGTGGTACGCTTGTTGAATGGGCAATCCAAGTGAAGGATTTGCAAAAATGAAAGATATTTACGTTAAAAGCTTTAGTGAATTTCCGGGACCGAGAAAAGAATCAATCGGCCCGAATTCAGGTGAACGCTTCAGAGATGAAGTTTTATATAAAGCAATTCAAGACTCACCAAACGAAACTTTTCGTATACATCTGGATGGAACTGCCGGATATGGCTCATCTTTCCTCGAAGAGGCCTTCGGCGGTCTCGTTAGGCTAGGAGTTGCAGAGCAAACTATGAGGGGGATCATTGAAAATTTGGTTTCGGAAGAAGATCCCTCTCTGATAGTGGAAGTTTCCGAATACATAAACGATGCCATACAGGCTCTAAAGGAATAGGTATGGTATCTAGCACATTTCAAGTTGCATTCTGGATTATAAGTATCTTGTTTGCGATGTTTGGTTTAATAGTCACCATTATTGGGTGGCGGGTAAACGCAGCAAACTCTAGAAATCTGGCACGAGTGAAGGATATACACGATTCCATTGATGATTGTGTAAAAGCGTTATCCGACTTGGAAGATCTCGCCTACTCATTTTGGCTTGATGCCGATGAAAAGGCTAAGCCATATCAAATGATCGTAGGTCATCGCCGACTTACGCATCGACTTAAGCAGCTTCAAGCGCTTACTAGCGGGCCCATTCCAAGTCACGCGATGATAAGTCTACGGCAGAACTGTACCCTCGATTGCGAGACCAGGACAGAACCGTTGAGTGGAGAGGATGTACGCATCAAGCGTATTTCTCTTGCCGCGTCCAACATTCTACAGTCCAGCATCCTGCAGAAAAGCTGGGAGGAGAATGCAGAAAGGGCTGCCTGATACGCACTCTGGTATTTATTGCCTAATAGCCCGGCCCAGCGCCGGGCTTCTTGTAGTGCCCTTCCCGATCTGAATCTGCGGCCCGCCATAAAAGCGGGCTTTTCTTTGCCTGTCAGAAAGGCGCGACCTCCTCCACTGCCAAGAACTCGTCATGCACTTCAACCTGGTGATCGTTCTCCGATGACGCTTCCCACTTCAACGTAACCGACTCATCATCGTTGAACGTCATGTCTATGCCGTCCGTTTCGGATAGCAAGCCCATAACCTCTTCCCATTCCCGATCTCCGTCCGTATCCAGGCGGTGAATCGTCACCCAGCGCTGATCTTGCGCGATCGGGTGGTTGATCATTGATGAAACCCTCAGGCCAAGCCGCTCAATGCCGCTCATTTCCTGCCGTTCTGCCGGTTTAGCCTGCTTCTTCGCCATTCCAAATCCTTCCCTATATAGCTGTATATTCATACAGTGACAGAGAGATCATAGCCGGACATTTACTGAAATGTAACCACCCAGGAACCGACAGTTGAATAGCGCGTAATCACCGCGCGTAAATTATTTAGCATTTGCTATTGACGGGCCAATTAGCGATTGCTAATTTACACCCATCGCAGCGACACACAACCACTGCGAAGGGCCTCAAAGGGCCTGACCGCTCTTTAACAATCAGCGCAATACGAACAAAGACGGCACTGCCTCTACGGCGACCGGAGATCAGATAGCCCCGAAAGGCTACCAACGCGAGGATCACCTCGACAGCTGACTAGAGCGAAATGCTCAAACCGCGTGAATGACCCGATAAGCAGAGCCAGCAGGAACGGAACATTTCACTGATGCACCTGGTTGCCCGGGTGCATTGGGAAAACAACCGGAGCAACAGCCATGAGTGAGCCAGCGACAGCGGCGCCTACGAAATGCACTCGCTGCGGTCAGCCCGCTGACCCAGTGATCGACAAAAACATCATCGATCGGGAATGCGACCAAGTGCGCAACAAGAAATACGTTCGTCAGCAGAACCTGCCGTTCTGCAGCGAAGAGCATGCAAACCACCATCAATGGTCTTGTGAAGGCTGAATGCATCACCTCTGCCCATTCACTGAGTGGGCAGCGGGATGTAGGCCTGCATCAAACGAAAGGCTCAACAGAGCAAGGTGACATCAAATGAACTAAAGGATCGACCCATGACTGTAGACATCAGCAACTACACCATCGCCACCCCGCTTCCTATTTCCGAGACCAACCCGATCGCCCTGGAACTGATCGGGTGGCGTGCACTGATCGAATGCCCTGACGTCGTATCGATGCTTCCCGACGGTTCGCTTCAGATGACCGCGCCAACCCTTGGCGCCTCAAGCAAGAGCACAAAACGTACGCGCTGCGAGTGGAAGGAACCCGGTTATTGGC